>JBKPCZ010000209.1:0-8835 GCA_046727665.1 Chloroflexota bacterium | reverse complement strand
CGAGTCCCGTCGCGATCGTGCGGTCGCTCCACGTCATCCCGAGGCAACACGCTAACCTTGCGCTGCGTTGTCCGCACGACTTGGGAGCCTCTCGTTCTTCTTCCCGGCGCTCAACGAGGAAGACCACGTGGAGGCCATGGTCCGCGACGCGCTGGCCGTGCTGCCGAGCTTCGCGAACGACATCGAGGTGACCGTCATCGATGACGGCAGCACCGACCGCACCGGGCAGATCGCGGACGACCTCGCGAAGAGCGACACGCGGGTCCGAGCCGTCCACCACGGCACGCGGCGCGGCTACGGCGGCGCGGTGCGGTCGGGCCTGCTCTCCGCGACGAAGGAATTCATCTTCTTCACCGACGGCGACCGCCAGTTCGAGATCGCCGACGTCCGCCGCCTCATCGAGGCGATCGACGATGTCGACGCGGTGATCGGCTATCGCCTCAAGCGTCAAGATCCGCCGCGGGCGCGTTTCGTCGCGTGGGTCTACAACCGCGTCATCCGCGTGTTGTTCTTCGGAGGCTTTCGGGACGTGGACTGCGCCTTCAAGCTGTTCCGCCGCGAGGTGTTCCAGCGCGTCCCGCTCGAACGCGTTCGTTCGAACGGCGCGTTCTTCTCGGCGGAGCTGCTCATCACCTTACGGCGCGCTGGGATCCGGATGCGTGAGGTCGGCATCCCCCACTATCCGCGGACGGCCGGCAAGGCGAAAGGCCAGCAGCCGAAGGTGATCCTCCGCGCGATCCGCGACGTGCTGCGCCTGCGGCTGCGCCTTTGGGGTCTCCCTCTCTAGTAAGCGGCGCACCTCAACCCGCGCACTCCCCTCGCTCGCTGCGCCGCTTTCTAGCTCGAGCTTTGCCCCGGCGGGTCGTCGGGGAGGGACTGGATGAACTCTTTGAACACCGCGATGTTCTCGTCGTCCTCGCTCTCGGCGGAGATCGCCGAGCGGTCGAGCACCGTGTCCGACACGAGGATGCGCGCATCGCAGCGCACCGCCAACGCGATCGCGTCGGAAGGCCGGCAGTCGATCTCGACCTCGCGCTCGCCGAACTGCAGGAACAGGCTCCCGTGGAACACGCCGCCGCCGTTGTCGTCCGCGACGAGGTCCTTCACGACGATGCGCGTGATCTCGACGCCGAGCTTGGTGATCACGTCCATCATCAGATCGTGGGTGAGCGGACGCTCGCTTGCGATGCCCGCGATGCGCGTCGCGATGCTGTGCGCTTGATCAGGACCGATCCAGATCGGCAGCAGGCGGTTCGTTTCCTTCGCCTGCAGCAGCACGACGTGCTGACCCGTGAGGACATGCACCCGGACGGACTCGACCGTGCATGGGACGAGCATCGCCCTAGGCTAACCCCATTCCGACCGGAGTCGCCTGTGCCTGCGTCATCCGAAGCGGCCGCGGCGTGCGGCGTCGGCGCGGCGGAAGAACACGAGCAGTATCAGACCGGCGACGAAGCCGAAGATGTGCGCGAAATACGCGACGTTCTGCGCCGCGGCATGGCTCGTCAGACGTAACTCCGCGACGCCCTCGATGACCTGGAGCACGATGAACATCCCGATGACGATGAGAGCGGGAAGCTCGACGATCGTGATGAAGATCCCGAGGAAGACCAGCGTCGAGATGCGTGCCGTCGGATCCATCACGAGGTAGGCCGCGAGCACGCCCGCGATCGCGCCGGACGCTCCGACCATCGGCTCCGGCGCGATGAGACCCTGCCCGATCGCGGCGACGATGCCGCACAGCAGGTAGAAGATCAGGAACTGCGCGCTGCCCATCCGGTCCTCGACGTTGTCGCCGAAGATCCAGAGGTAGAGCATGTTCCCGAGCACGTGGAGCCAGCCGCCGTGCAGGAACATGTGCGAGAGCAGCGGCACGAACGTGTCGAAGCCGAGATCCCCCGACGCGATGCGGCCGGTGAACTCGAGCCAGTCGAACGAGTAGCGGTCGAAGAACGCCTCGAGCATGGCGGGCTGACGCGACAGGTAGAGGACGTAGATCCAGGCCGCGAGGTTGACCGTCAGGAGGAGGCGGTTGGCGATCGGGAAGCTCCGTACGGGACTGTGGTCCCGCAGCGGGATCAACGCGCGATGCTCGTCGCGACGATCTTCGTCCCATGGAGTGTGTAGGCGACTTGCAGCGATTCGGAGACGTAGAAGGCTGAGGCCGGGGCGAGGCCTGGTGGCAGGGCGAATCGCGCGAGCTCGCGGCCATCGCGGGTCAGCTGCACGACGAGCTTCCCGACGGAATCGAGCACGTAGATCGAGCGCTGCGCGTCGATCGCCTGGATCGCGTTCGCCCGCGGCGCGGTGCCCTCCCAGCGCGGCGCGAAGTCGATACGCGCCGCGGTCGTGACGAGCGGGCTCCGCCGGAATCGCTGCACGTCGCCGGCCGTCGTGACGATCCAGACGTCCCCATCGACCGCGAGCGCTCGCGCGGTGTTGGGCGCGAGCGGTGTGGTGAGGTAACCGATGGCCGGTCCGAACTGAACGCCGTCATTCGATTCGTGCTTCCAGAGCTGGCCGGTCTCGCTGTCGAGAATGTAGAGATTGCCCGTGAACACCGACAGGCCCGCCGGCGTCTTCCACTTGCCACTGTCCGACGGGGTCACGTCGCCGACCTCGTTGCCCTCGGCGCGCCACAGCTTCCCGGCGTCGTCGAGCGAATACACCACGAGGTCCTGCACCGCGACCTGCACCGGCGAGCCGACGCCCTTGACGCCGCGCTGCAGCACCGGACCCTGCTGGATGGGATCGCCGAACACTCGCCAGAGCATTCCTGCGCCGGGATCGCTGACGTACAGGCCGTTCACGTTCCCGACGACCTGCGCGAGCTTCGTCCCGCTCGCGAAACGGTGGAGGTCGAGGATCACGCCGTCGAGGCGGTCGTTGAGCGCGGTGATATCCGCGCGCAGGGACGCGAGGTGGTCGGCGTCCGCGTGGGGCGAGCGGGCGGCTTCGTCGATCTTCTCGGACGCGCGCGCCAGCCTATCGCGCGCGCCATCCGGATCCGGTGGCTTGCGGTCGGCCAGACGATGCGCCGACGCCAGGAGGTCCTCCGCGTTCACGACCGCGAGCTGGTACTCCCGGCTGGCTCGGGTCGACTCGTAGTCCCGATAGGCGAGGGCACCGACTCCCGTCGCCGCCACCAGCAGGAGCACGGCGAGCGTGGTCATCGCGCGCCGTTGTCGGCGCGAACGCGATCGCGCCGTATCGGGGTGTCGCGGCAGCGCGGCTCCGCGACGCGGCATGAGCTCGAGGCCGACGGCGACGCTCTTCGTCGCCGCCGACGTGACCGGCGTCGTCGCGCCGCGGACGAGACGCGTCAGCTGCTGTGGGATGCGCATCAGCCCGTCAAGGCGCGACCGGATCGTGTCGGCCATCGCGATCTCCGCGGGCCGCACGATGGGCGGCGGCTCGGGTGCGAGGCGCGCGGCCGCGCCCGTCGACGGCGCCACCTCGATGAAGATCGCCGCGTCGCTGCCGACAACACCGTCCGCGACCGCGCGGTTGTGGATGTGCGCGGCGGCGGATCTCGGATGCAGCGTCACCGCCGCGTTCTTCAGCGTCTCGGCGCCGAGTCCGTCCACGAGCGCCGCGCTCGCGAGGATCACCGTATCGCCCGCCTCGATCGATTGCCGCCACACCTTCGGAAGCACGTCGGCATCCGCCCCGAGCGAGGTGGCCTCGCGCGTCGTCGTGCGGTGGACGAAGTCGGCGAGCTCGCCGGGCTCGTCGCCGGGAAGGAAGAGACGCGCCCGTCGCACGAGGAACACCTGCGCGCCCCCGACGCGCGACGTGTAAAGCTCGTTGTTCACGACGACCGCGCACGCGCACTGGAGCGTGACGCCGCCGCGGTGCTCCCGCAGCCGCTGCGCGGCGCGACGATTCGCCTGACGCAGCGCGCGCCGGAGCGACACCTCGATGCCCGCGGAGAGGTCGTAGTAGTACTCCTGGCGCACGAGCTCGGCGATCTCGCGCGCGATCTTCTCCGCCGGTGCGGGCGGCGTGGCCTCGACGAGGAGGTAGAGCCGGCCCTTCGTGCGTAGGGTCGCGCCGGTCTCGGGCTCGCTCACCAGCATGACGTCCGCCGTGCTCGCCCGCACGTCGGCCGTGCTGCCGACCGTTGTGATGAAGCTCAGCTGCGGCATCGCCCGCGAGTGTCCCAGACGAAGCGCCTCACGGCGAGGGAACGCAGCGCAGACGTGCGATGCGGCTCGCGGGTGCGCGGTCTGCGAGCGCATGCAGCAGCTCGCGCTCGCGCAGCCGGATCTCGCCGGCCCACTGGCTGGTGGGGACCAGCACGACCAACGTGTCCCCGTCCGCGCGCACGGCGCGCGTGCTCACCGCGTCCGCCCCCAGCACCGTCGTCGCCGCGGCCTGCCAGGCGTGCACGGCATCGGCGCGCGCGACGCCGCGTTCGATCCCCAGCGTCCGCAGCGCGCCCTGGATGGCGCGTGCGATCGGCCTCATCCGACCTCCCCGCGCCGCACCGGCACGAGCGCCGCACGCTCGCGCAGGCTGTCCGGCAGGGCCGTGGCGATCGCCGCCGTGAGCAGCGTCTGCGCCTCCACGGGTATCGCGCGCACCAGCGCGTCGCGCCGCGCCGGGTCGAGCTCGGAGAGCACATCGTCCATGAGAAAGACGGGCTGCTCGCCGATGCGTGACGCGAGCCAGGCCGCCTCCGCCACCTTCAGCGACAGCACCGCGCTGCGATGCTCGCCGCGCGACGCGAACGACGGGAGCACGCGGCCGGCGGACGTCACGACGAGGTCGTCCCGCTGCGGGCCCACGAGGGACGTGCCCTGCCAGCGCTCGCGGTCGCGCTTCTCGCGCAGCACGCGCTCGTATGCGCTCGTGCGTTCGTCGAGCGTCGCGCCCCCCACCTGTCCCGCGTACGAGAGCGACAGCCCTTCCGCCCCGGTGAAGAGCTCGGTCGCGGCGACGAAGGGCTGGGAGAGCTCGTCTACCAGGCGCGATCGCCTGAGCGAGATCGCGGCCGAGAGACGAACGAGCTCGCGGTCCCAGAACGCCATCTCCTCCTCGGGCAGCTCGAGCTCGTCGCGCGCGACGCGCAGGAGCGCGTTGCGCTGCTCGAGGACCCGCTGAAGCTCGCGCATCTCGCGCCGATG
Source organism: Chloroflexota bacterium (assembly GCA_046727665.1). Classification (GTDB taxonomy): domain Bacteria; phylum Chloroflexota; class Limnocylindria; order P2-11E; family P2-11E; genus CF-39. The sequence continues at coordinate 3,706 of JBKPCZ010000209.1, read as the reverse complement.
CGCGCGGTCGATCTGTCCGAGCATCGCGTCGAGGAAGCGGCGCCGCGCGCTGGGGGCCGCGCCGAGGAGCTCGACGTCCTCGGGGAAGAAGGCGACGACCACGAGCTCGCCCGCGGCGTCCTCGGATCGCTTCCCGGCGCCGTCGAGGAGATAGCGCCGGGGTCGGCGGCGCTCGCCCTCGGGAGGCGCGAACAACAGCGCCTCGATGCGGCGATGGTCCTCGGCGCGGTCGACCTCGGTGCGAACGCGGGCCATCGACGCGCCCCAGCGGACCATCTCGGTGTCGTCGCGCGCGCGAGGGGAATCGCCGCGCGCCACGAGGTGGATCGCCTCGAGCAGGTTGGTCTTGCCGGCGCCGTTCGGTCCGACGAAAGCGGTCGCGCCGCGCGCGAGAGGCAGCTCGACCCGCGCATAGCTGCGGAAGTCTTCGAGCGCGAGCGTCGAGACCCGCACGCCGCTAGGCCGGGATGCGGAGCGGCATCACCACATGAAGGTAGTCCGGATCGCCCACGATCTTCACGACACCCGGCGCGAGCGGCCCACCGAGCTCGAGCTGGACCTCCGGCGCGGTGAGGCTCCCGAGCGCGTCGTAGATGAAGCGAGAATTGAAGGCGATGGTGGTGTTCTGGCCTTCCACCGTCGCGTCCACTTTCGCGGTGTTGTCGCCCACCTCGGCCGCGTTCGCGCTGATGATGAGCGGCGGGTGGTCCGCGGGATTCACCTGGAAGCGCAGCATGTTCGCGGAGTCGCGCGCGAAGAGCGACGCGAGACGCGTCGCTTGCAGCAGCTCTTCGCGCTGCACGACGATCTTCGTCGCCGGCTTTCCCTGGGGGATGACCTGGCGGTAGTTCGGGAACTGCCCCTCGATGACGCGTGAGACCAGATCCGCCTCGGCGGTATGGAAGATGACCTGGCTCCCATTGGGGGTCACGAAGATGTCGACCGGGTCGTCGCTGTCATCGATGATGCGTTGCACTTCCTGGAGGCTGCGCGCCGGGATGATCACCTCGAGCTTGCCCTCGAGCTTGTCCAGGAGCGTGGCGTTGCGCACCGAGAGGCGATAGGGATCGGCCGCGGCCATCGTGATCCTGTCGCCTTCGAGCGTCGTGAGGACGCCCGTGAGGACCGGCCGGCTGTCGTCGGTCGTGGCGACGAACGCGACCTCGCCGATCATGCGCCGCAGTGTCGACTTCGTGATACGCGTGGTGGGCTTGTCGGGCGCGACCGGGATGATGGGGAACTCCTCGGCGTCCATACCTTTGAAGTTCGCCTCGTACGGATCGCGTCGGAGGTGCACCGTCTTCGTCCGTACGTTGAGCGACAGCTCGGTCGGTCCGGGCGGCAGGGAGTTGACGAAGTCAGTGAAGAGCTTGGCCGGCACGGTGATCGCGCCCTCGTCATCGACCTTGGCGGGCACCCAACAGTTGATGCCGACCTCGAGATTGGTCGCGGTGAGCTTCAGACGCCCACCCTCGGTGCGCAGTAGGACGTTACCGAGGATCGGAAGGCTGCCCCGTGTCGACACGGCTCTTCCGGCGATCTGGAGCCCACGCGCGAGGTTCTCTTGTAGACAAGTGACCTTCACGCGGACCCTCCCGTACCGTTCCCCAAAGATCTATCTAAGACGCCGCTACCAGCAGTAGTGGTGTGGACTATGAGCGTTCCGAGATGCTGTTGTCGCGTCACGACCAATCCCGCGTGTCTTCCTGAGCGCGTCCTGGCCGGTCTCGGGCTGTGGATTCGGTCTGGAGGCACTGGGGAGCAGGTCCGGAGGCTTCGTAACGGATGTCTCATCGCTGAACGGGCGTTCACCCCCCGAACATGACTTTGGCGCCCCTGTCCACAAATGGGTGCGCTTATCCACACATTGTGGTGGCTTATCCACACCGGAACACCCGCGCAAAAACCGGCGGATTTTCGGGGATTCTTGCTCCACGCGCTAGTCCGAGTACAGCATCTCCCGAAGGGCCCCGACGTCTCGGCGGAAGTCGTCGTTCTCCGCCATCTCCCGCTCGATCTTCTCGCAGCCGTGCAGGACGGTCGAGTGGTCACGCCCGCCAAGGGCCTCGCCGATCCGCATCAGCGGAGCCTCGGTCTCCTCGCGCATGAGGTACATGGCGATCTGACGCGGCAGGACGACCTGCTTGTCGCGGGCCTTGCCGCGGAGCTGCTCCGACGGCACGCCGTAGTACCGGGCGACGGTCTCGACGATCCGATCGGGCGACAGCGTCTTCTGACGCGGGTTGTAGAGGATGTTCTGGAGCATCTCCTGAGCGAGCTGGGTCGTCACGGGCACGGCGCTGAGCGTCGCATACGCGACGATGCGGGTAAGCGCGCCTTCGAGCTCGCGGATGTTGGACACGATCCGCTGCGCCAGGAAATCGATGACGGGTGGCGGCACGGCGACGGCCTGCGCCTCGGCCTTCGCTCGAAGGATCGCGATGCGCGTCTCGAGATCCGGTGTCGAGATGTCCGCGATGAGCCCCCACTCGAAACGCGAGCGCAGTCGATCCTCGAGCCGCTCGATGGCCTTGGGCGGGCGGTCGCTCGAAAGGACGATCTGCTTTCCCTCCTCGTGGATGGCATTGAAGGTGTGGAAGAACTCCTCCTGCGTCCCCTCTTTGCCGGTGAGGAACTGGATGTCGTCGATGAGAAGCACGTCGATGCGCCGATAGCGCTCGCGGAACTCCTCGCTCTTCTGTCCGCGGATCGAATTGATGAACTCGTTCGTGAACTTCTCACTCGTCGCGTATGCGACGCGCTTCTTCGGATGGCGCGAGATCACCGCGTGCCCGATCGCGTGCATGAGGTGCGTCTTCCCGAGACCCGAGCCGCCGTAGATGAAGAGCGGGTTGTAGCTGTGGCCGGGACGCTCTGCGACGGAGAGCGCGGCGGCATGCGCCAAACGGTTGTTCGACCCGACCACGAACGTCGAGAACGTGTAGCGGGCGTTGAGCAGCGCCGCGGCCATGGCATCGCGGCGTTCCTGCGCAGGCGCTGCCGCGGCCGGCGCGGAGGATCCGCCGCCCGCACCGCCGGAGGCGGCGACGGGACGCTCGTTGCGGACCGAGGCCGCCGTGAGCGTCACGAAACGCACGTCGACGGTGCGACCCACGAGGTGCTTCAGCGCCTCCCGCACCTGCTGGCGGTATTTGTTCTCGAGCCATTCGCGCGCAAAAGCGTTGGGCACGCCGACGCAGTACACGTCGTCCTCTTCGGAGACGATGGCGGTGTCCTTGAACCACGTGTCGTAATTGGCTTTCGTGAGTCCGAGCTGCAGCTCGCCCAGGGCCGCATGCCAGAGCTGCTTGAGGTTCAACGGCTCCCCTTCTCTGCGCTCGAACATACGACGCTCCCCACAACACGATCACGCGATTGCCGCCACACCGAACGCGAAGACAAGGAGGACCCGCCCGCTGGAAGCCACGGAACAGTAGCACAGGCACACTGCTAGACTTCTCGTACAAACAGCACACATCCGTTGATGTTTCATTCGTCCATTTTTTTCGGGGGAGAAGGGACAGTTCGTGAAGCGCACATATCAGCCGAAGACGCGTCGCCGCGCACGAGTGCACGGTTTTCGCGCGCGGATGAAGACGACGGGCGGCCGCAAGGTGCTGGCACAACGTCGCGCGCGTGGACGGAAGCGTCTGACCGTCGCCTGAACGACCTCGCCAGCATGCGCGCCGCACGTCTGCGGCGATCC
>JBKPCZ010000208.1:0-5545 GCA_046727665.1 Chloroflexota bacterium | reverse complement strand
GGGCAATCGTTGAGGCACAGCCCGCACGAGATGCACGTTGCGAGATCCTCGGAGCGGACGTGCGCGGAGAGCGACGTGATGACCCTAGGATACGTTCGCGATGGCGACGACGACGCGCACGCTCGCGGATCGTCTGCGCGAGCTCATTCCCGCCGACCGCGTCATCGACGATCCTGCGACGCTGCTCCCCTACGCGTACGACGCGTCGTTCTGGTCGCTGCGGCAGCAGCGTCTTCCCGATGCCGTCGTCGTGCCCCGCTCGACCGCGGAGGTCGCGAGCGTGGTGCGTTTCGCCGACACGACGGGCACGCCCGTCGTGCCGCGTGGCGCGGGGACCGGCCAGACCGGTGGTGCGATCGCCGCGCACGGGGGCATCGTCATCTCGTTCGCGCGGATGCGCGAGATCCTCGAGATCGACCGGCCCAACCTCCAGGCCGTCGTCGAGCCGGGCATCGTCTTCGCCGATCTTCAGGACGCGCTCCGCCCGCATGGCCTGTTCTTTCCACCCGATCCGGGAAGTGGTCGTGCCTGCACGCTCGGAGGTATGGCCGCGAACAACGCGAGCGGTCCGCATGCGGTCCGCTGGGGAACGACGTCGCACTACGTGCTCGGCGCCGAGGTCGTGCTCGCTGACGGCTCGATCATCACGACGGGCGGGGTGCGCTCGAGAGCGCTGAAGTCGTCGAGCGGCATCGACCTCACGAAGCTTTTCGTCGGCTCGGAGGGGACGCTCGGCATCATCACGCGGCTCCGCTTGCGCGTGCAGCCGCGACCGCCCGCGCGTGGTGTCGTGCTCGCGGGCTACGCCGCGCTCGAGGACACCGTCGCCTCGCTCGACGATCTCTTCGAGGCCGGCGTGCTGCCGTCCACCGCGGAGCTGCTCGACCGCAGCGCGGTCGACGCGCTCCAGCGCTGGAAGCCGGACCTCGGGCTTCCCGACGGTGAGGCCGTCCTGTTCATCGAGGTCGAGGGCACGCCGGACCACGTCGCCTCATCGGTGCGCTACGTCGACGCCATCGTGCGGCGGCGCGCGACGGTGACGAAGTTCGCCGAAGCCGAGGCCGACATCGCACGGCTGTGGGCCGCGCGCAGCGGACTGGCCGCGGCCGCCGCGCTGGCGCACCCCGACAAGCACCGGATCTTCGCCGGCGAGGACCTCGCGGTGCCGCTGTCCGAGATCCCGCGCACGATCCGTCGCGCGCGCGAGATCGGAGCGGAGCTTCACATCGCGGTCATCTTCTACGGTCACTTCGGAGATGGGAACGTCCACTCGGCGATCCTCATCGACCCGTCCGACGGCGACGAGGTGCGCCGCGCCGACGAGCTCGCGGACCGGCTCCATCGTCTCGCGATCGAGGTCGGTGGCACGGTCACCGGCGAGCACGGCACGGGCGCCGTGCGACAGCCGTACATGCGGGCGGAGCACGGTGACGCGCTCGATGTCATGCGGCGCGTGAAGGACACGCTGGACCCCAAGGGGATCCTGAATCCAGGGAAGCTGTTCGCGCGCGACGGCCTAGCGGATATACCCGTAGTCGGCGAACAGCAAGCGTAGGAAGAGCGCACCGCACAGGACGACGAACCCCACGCGCTGCGAGAGGATCGCGCGCGGGTTCTCCTTGCCGACGAGCGCCACCTGACCCCAGAAGAACAGGACGAAGCTCAGCTCGCTCCACATGAAGAGCGCGTGGTAATACCCGAGTGGAGTCCATTCGAAGGGTTTGACCATCGTCCAATTGAGCAGCGTGTTCAGTGCCTGGTAGAGGTGCACGACGATGGTGATCACACCCGCGCCGAGGACGGGACCGATGAGCTCCGCGACGCGCGGCCGGCGTCGCCACGCGACGAGCTGGCTGGTGATGAAGACGTTGGCGAGGGGGACGAGCAGGCCGTCGCCCACCACCGCGGAGGTGTAGGTGAGGGTGGTCCGGTATTCGCTGACGATCGGGTCGGCGCGCCAGTTCAGGTAGACGTTACCCGCCGCCTGGACTATGAACCCGAAGAAGACCGTCGCAACGAACACGCTGCCGAGCAATAGCCATGGCCGTTGCTCGACGACCGAGACCGTGCGGAGCATCTCCCCTCCCTGAACGCGGGCCGTCCTCGGCCGGAAACCCTAGCAGATTAGTGTTTCGGCGCCCCCCAAACCCCCGCCTGGTAGGAGCGGCGATCGACGCGTGGCAGCCGTGTGGCGACCGCCCGCCCGAGCAGCGGGGTGTGGCGGGCGACAGCCAGCCACTCGACGACCGGCCAGAGGTCGTCCTCAGCCGTCATCCAGCCGATCCGGTCGAAACGCGCCAGCGACAGCGGCCGGGAGTACGCCCGCAGGCTGCGGTCGCCGTCCCAGTTGAAGTAGTCCTCGAAGTAGCTCATCACCAGCTCCCGGATGGTCCGGTAGACGGGCGAGCGGAAGCGCAGCCCCGAGAACTTCGAGATCGCGACCGAGCCCCAGAGTCCGCGGTCGCGATACACCGCGAGCACGTGGTCGTCGTCGTTGTCGGCCTCGAGATCGACGAGCAGCGGAGGCCTTCCGTTCAGGCGGAACGCGGCGGCCGCGAAGAACGCGCCCTCCGCGCAGTGCGCGGTGCGGTCACGCATCACGCGCCGGGGCGAGCGCAGCGTGTCGCCGTCGGGCTCGACGTTGTAGGTGAGATCGTCGAGGTAGCGCTGCACTTTGTCGGGCGTCGAGAGCCGGCGCAGGAGTCTCGTCTCGGCGGGCGTGAGTCCGTACATGCGCGTCAGTCTCTAGGATTCCGACGATGCACGCGGCGCACGACGTCGTCATCCGCGGCGGCACCGTGTACGACGGCTCGGGCGGACCGCCGTTCGCGGGCGATGTCGCCATCGACGGTGACCGGATCGCGGCCGTCGGCAGCGTGCCCGAGCGCGGGACCACCGAGGTCGACGCCCCCGGGCTCGCGGTGGCTCCGGGCTTCATCAACATGTTGAGCTGGGCGACGACGTCGCTCATCGCGGACGGGCGGTCGCAGAGCGACATCCGCCAGGGCGTCACGCTCGAGGTCTTCGGCGAGGGCTGGTCGCTCGGCCCGGTGAACGACGCGATGCGCCGCGAGCAGACCGAGCAGCAGGGCGACATCAAGTACGACATCACCTGGACGACCCTGGCGGAAGCGCTGGACACGATCGCCGGCCGCGGGATCTCGCCGAATATCGCCTCGTTCGTCGGCGCGGCGAGCGTGCGCATCCACGAGCTTGCCCACGACGACCGGGCGCCGACGCCACCGGAGCTCGAGCGGATGCGCGGTCTCGTCGACGCCGCCATGCGCGAGGGCGCCCTCGGCCTTGGCTCGGCCCTCATCTACGCACCGGCGACCTACGCCGACACCGACGAGCTCGTCGCGCTCGCGGAAGTCGCGGGGCGGCACGGTGGCATGTACATCTCACACATGCGCAGCGAAGGTGACCGTCTCGTCGAGGCGGTGGACGAGGTCATCGAGATCGCGCGTCGCGCGAAGCTGCCCGCGGAGATCTATCACCTCAAGCAGGCGGGGAGCTCCAACTGGAACAAGCTCGATGCGGTCATCGAACACGTCGAGAGCGCACGCGCGGACGGGCTCGCGATCACCGCGGACATGTATCCCTACGAGGCGGGGGCGACCGGACTGAGCTCGTGCTTCCCACCCTGGGCGCACGAGGGCGGCCTGCGCGCGACGCTCGCGCGCCTGCGCGACACCGGGCAGCGCGCGCGCATCCGCGACGAGATGTCGCGTCCGGGCGCGGACTGGGAGAACCTGTTTCAGGCCGCCGGCACGCCCGACGGCATCGTGCTCGTCGCCTTCAAGAACGAGCGTCTCAAGCCGCTCACCGGACGGACGCTCGGCGAGATCGCGTCGGAGCGCTCCGCCGACCCGCGCGACGTGGCGATGGATCTCGTGCTCGAGGACGAGAGCCGCGTCGGCATGGTGATCTTCATGGCGGCGGCGGACAACCTGCGGCGCGAGGTCGCGCTGCCGTGGATGAGCTTCGGCTCGGATGCGGGCTCGCTCGCACCCGAGGGCGTATTCCTACAGTCGCAGCCGCACCCGCGCGCATACGGGACCTTCGCGCGCGTGCTCGGCCGGTTCGTTCGCGAGGAGCGCGCCGCGCCGCTGGAGGACGTGATCCACCGCATGACGGGTCTTCCGGCCGCGAATCTCAAGCTCGACCGCCGTGGCCTCCTGCGCCGCGGCCATTTCGCGGACATCGTGGCGTTCGATGCCGCCGCGATCGCGGATCACGCGACGTACACCGATCCGCACCGCTACGCGACCGGCGTCGCGCACGTGCTCGTCAACGGAACGCCCGTGCTGCGGGACGGCGAACACACCGGGTCACGCCCGGGACGTGTCCTGGCGGGCCCCGCGCGGCGCGGCGGCTAATCTCAGGCGACGATGCCCGTGGATCCGGCGATCACCGCGCTGCTGGCCGAGGCCGAGAAGGCCGATCCGCGTCCGCTCGAGACACTGAGCATCCCGGAGGCCCGCGCCCGCGGCGGCTCGGTCAACATCCCGCCGGCGCTGCCGCCGGAGCCCGTGGCGGAGGTGCGTGAGCTCCTCATCGACGCGCTTCCTCCGATCTCCGGTCGCCTGTACCGACCGCGCTCGGGGATGATCCCCCTCCTGGTGTACTTCCACGGTGGCGGCTGGGTCGTCGGCAGCGTCGCGCTTGCCGACCCGTTCTGCCGCGCGCTCGCCAACGCGAGCGGCTGCGCCATCGTGTCGGTCGAATATCGCCTCGCGCCCGAGGACCGCTACCCCGCGGCCGCCGAGGACGCGTACGCGGCGACGCGCTGGTGCGCCGAGCACGCGCCGGATCTCGGGGTCGACGCGTCGCGCATCGCCGTCGGCGGGTCCAGCGCCGGCGGCAACCTCGCGGCGGTCGTCGCCCTCATGGCGCGCGAGCATGGTGCGCCGGCGCTCGCCTTCCAGCTGCTCCACGTGCCGGTGACCGACCACGACTTCGACACGCCGTCCTATCGCAGTAACGGCGCGGGCTTCGGCCTCACACGGAACGGGATGCGGTGGTTCTGGGACAACTACGTCCCGGATCCGAAGCTGCGCGACGAGCCGTACGCCTCGCCGCTCCGGGCCACGGATCTCAGCGGCCTGCCACCGGCACATGTCGTCACCGCCGAGTGCGATCCGCTGCGCGATGAGGGCAAGGCCTACGCCGCGCGGCTGCTCGAGGCCGGCGTGCCAACGACGTACGTCGAATACCCAGGCATGGTCCATGGCTTCACCGGCATGGCGGTCATCATCCCGATGGGTCGCACGGCGATCGACGACATGGGCGCCGCGCTGCGGAGGGCGCTGGGCTAAGCCGTCCTCATCGCGGCGGCGGTCCCCGCGGCCGGCGTCGCGGTCGATCCACGCACCTCGAGCCGCGTCTCGAGCACGACCCGTCGTCGTTCGATGTGCCTTCCCTCGAGCTGGTCGATGAGAAGCGCCGCTCCCAGAACGCCCATCTCCTCCTGCGGCACGTGCACCGTCGTCAGCGGCGGGTCGAAGAGCTCGGACTGCGGGATGTCGTTGAAGCCGACGACCGA
>JBKPCZ010000207.1:0-3019 GCA_046727665.1 Chloroflexota bacterium | reverse complement strand
CTCTGCCGCTGCACCGGCTACACCTCGATCTACGAGGCGATCGAGAAGGCGTCGCGAGACCCGCGCGCGGTGGAAGGGACGGAGGCTCTGCGATGAGTGAGTTCTCGGTCCTCGGCCGCCGGCTGCCGAAGGTCAACGCCTGGGCGCACCTGACGGGGACGGCGCGCTACGCCGACGACATCCGCCTGCCACGCATGCTCCACGGACGCCTGCTGCGCTCGACGCAGCCGCACGCGCGCATCCGCCGTCTCGACGTCTCGCGCGCGCTCGCATATCCCGGTGTCGTCGCCGTCGTGACTGGCGCGGACATGCCGGAGAAGATGGGGATCATGCCGTCGACGCAGGACGAGACGGCGCTCGCGGTCGACAAAGTGCGCTATGTCGGCGAGCCGGTCGCGGCCGTCGCGGCGCTCGACGAGGACGTCGCCTTCGAGGCGCTGTCGCTCATCGACGTCGAGTACGAAAACCTCGAGCCGATCTTCACCATCGAGGAGGCGCTCGAGCGCGAGGACGTGAAGATCCACGAGCACTCGCGGCGGGCGAACGTCTTCAAGGAGGTGCACCTCGCGTTCGGCGACCTCGACGCCGGCTTCGCCGCCGCGGATCTCATCCGCGACGACTGGTCCTTCTTCGAGGGCAACACGCACGCGCCGATCGAGACGCATGCGTGCGTCGCGTCGTTCGACGGCGACGGCAAGCTCACGCTCTGGACCGCGACGCAGGTCCCCCACTACCTGCACCGCGAGCTCGAGAAGGTCCTGGCGCTGCCGCGCTCGCGCATCCGTGTCATCGCGACGCCGAATGGCGGAGCGTTCGGCGGCAAGAGCGATCCGTTCGGCCACGAGTTCTCGGCCGCGCTCCTCGCGATGCGCACGAAGCGACCGGTGAAGATCACGCTCGACCGCGAGGAGGCCTTCTACGCGCACCGCGGCCGCCATCCGGTGAAGATGCACCTGCGCACCGGCGTGAAGAAGGACGGCGAGATCACCGCGGTCCACTTCCAGAGCTACCTCGACGGCGGCGCGTACGCCTCGTATGGCATCGCCACCACCTACTACACCGGCGCGCTCATGACCGTCACGTACCGGATCCCCGCCTACAAGTTCGACGGCGTGCGCGTGTACACCAACAAGCCACCCTGCGGACCCAAGCGCGGCCATGGCACGACGCAGCCGCGCTACGCATTCGAGTGCCAGCTCGACAAGATCGCGACCGAGCTCGGCCTCGACCCGATCGAGTACCGGCTGCGCGTGCTGCAGCCGCCGCACAGCCGCACGGTGAACGACCTGCGCATCACGACCATGGGCCTCGGCGAGTGCCTCACCGCGGTGCGGCGCGCGACGGGCTGGGACGCGAAGCGCGAGAGCCTGCCGAAGGGCAAGGGCATCGGCGTCGCCGGCAGCGCGTACATTTCCGGCGCGGGGCTGCCGATCTACTGGAATCCCATGCCGCACTCCGGTGCGGAGATCCGCATCGACCGCGGCGGCGGCGTCACGGTCATGTGCGGCACCGCGGAGATCGGGCAGGGCTCCGACAATATGCTCGCGTCCGTCGCGGCCGAGACGCTGGGGATCCTTCCCGAGGACGTGCACGTCGTGTCGGGTGACACATCGCTCGCGCCGGTAGATCTCGGCTCGTACTCGAGCCGCGTCACGATGATGGCCGGCAACGCGGTGAAGGACGCCGGGATGAAGCTGCGGGCGCTGCTGTTCGAGGCGGCGTCGGAGAAGCTCGGCGTTCCGGTCGAGCGGCTGGCGACCGCGTATCGACGCGTGTACGACCTCCAGGATCCAGAGAAGCACCTCTCATTCGTCGAGGCAGCGAACCTCGCGGAAGGCAAACACGGCACGCTGGTCGCGGCGGGGAGCTACAAGCCGCCGGCCGGCATCGGCGGGAGCTACAAGGGCGCGGGCGTCGGTCCGACGCCGGCGTACTCGTACCAGGCGTCGGTGGCCGAGGTCTCGGTGGACCTCGAGACCGGCACGCTCACCGTCGACAAGATCACGACCGCGCACGACTGCGGCCGCGCGCTGAACCCGCCGAACGTGGAGGGACAGATCGAGGGCTCGGCGTACATGGGCTACGGCGAGATCATGGTCGAGGAGCAGATCTTCCGCGGCGGACTGCACAAGAAGCCGTCGCTGCTCGACTACAAACTGCCGACGTCGCTCGACACGCCCGAGCTCGTGGCGATCATCATCGAGACCAACGACAGCGAGGGGCCGTTCGGCGCGAAGGAAGCCGGCGAGGGCCCGTTGAACTCGGTCATCCCCGCCATCGCGAACGCGGTCTACGACGCCATCGGCGTGCGCTTCGACGAGACGCCGATCACGGCCGAGAAGATCCTCGACGCGCTGGGCAAGCGCGACAACCGCGGGGTGACGAAGGACCGCATCGGACCGGACGGTCTCGGCGACGGCAACGATCAGAAGCGCGCCATGCGCCGCCTCTCTGCATCGACGGACGCGCGCGAGCGCAAGAAGACCGGAACGCCGGCGGACTAGGCGATGCTGCGACTACCGCGCTTCCGGCTGCTCTCGCCCACCTCGTATCGGGAAGCCGCGCAGATGCTTGCCGACCACGGGGCCGGCGAACTGGATCGCACGCGTGGCACGCCATCGCTGCGCGTGATGCTCGTCGCCGGCGGCACCGATCTGTTCCCCAACATGAAGCGCCGGCAGTTCGCCCCAGAGGTGCTGATCTCTCTGTCCGGCGTGCGGGACGCGGCGGGCATCCATCGCAACGGCGCGATCTCGATCGGCGCGGGCACCACGTTGACCACGATCGCGAACGACCCACTGCTCCAGGAGCGACATCGCGCTCTGGCCCAGGCGGCAGGACTGGTGAGCACGCCGCAGCTGCGCAACATGGGCACGATCGGCGGCAACCTGTGCCTCGATACGCGGTGCAACTGGTACGACCAGTCGCTCTTCTGGCGCACCGCGGAAGGCTTCTGCATGAAGACGAACCCCGACGTCGTGTGCCGTGTGGCAACGTCGAGCCCGCGCTGCCTCGCCGT
>JBKPCZ010000206.1:0-23136 GCA_046727665.1 Chloroflexota bacterium | reverse complement strand
TCAGGTCTTGCTCGGTGGTCAGGTCTTGCCGTTGCCTCGGTGGCCCTCGCGCACGGTGTGACCGTGCGCACGATCTTCAGGCGGAGCCGGATCCGCCTTGTCGACGATCGCCTTCTCGCGCTCGATCTCATCGAGATCCTCTTCCTCGGCCTCCATGAGCTCCTTGTCCGCCTTCGGGGTGGCGCGGAGGAGCTCGTCGAGCTTGAGGTGGATCGCGCGGGCATCGCGGTTCTGCGTGTTCTGGATGAGGAAGACCATGAGCGCCGTGCTCAAAGTGGTCACCGTATTCGCTATCAATTGCCAGGTGTCCGAGAAACCGAACAACGGACCCGACACGAACCAAACGAGGATGAGGAACGCCGTGATGATGAACGCCCAGTGCGAGCCGGTCGCCTCAGCGGCTCGGGCGGCGAAGCGTGAGAACCAATGGCTCAGGCCCCGTTGCGGAAGCTTTCGTCCGATAGCAACGCGGTGCGCGCGACGCTGGCCAGTTTGCATGGTCTTCGTTCACGCAAACGTCGTGCCAGAAAGCCTGCCTGGCAAGGGTCGGCCGACCTCTGTCTCGTGGATGCGAGATTTCGCGAGCTGTATCTGACGACCTCGAACCAGGATCTCGCGACGCTCTACCAGGTTGCTCTCGAGGAGATCAACGCCTGGGCCGTCAAGCTCGAGCTTCGCAAGGACCCTGGGTATCGACGTGAGGTGCAGCGTGCGAACGCCAGCAAACGCAGACTCACGGCGGACCAACGGGCCGCACTGAGTGCGAAGGCTCGTGGCCGGCGACTCTCGCCCGCGACGGTGGCCAAGATCCGTCGGACGAAGCTCGAGCGCGGCTCGGTCCTGCGTGGTCCCGCCCACCCGAACTGGAAGGGCGGACGCCCGTGGGAGCGCTTCCGTGACGAGCGTTACATCAGGTGGCGCGACGCAGTTCTCGAGCGCGACGCATACCGCTGTCGCAGGTGTGGGCGTCAATGCAAGAAGCGCGAACGCGGCCTCGCGGCGCATCACGTACGGGCCTATGCGACCGACGTCGGCGCCCGTTACGACGTCGACAACGGCATCACCCTTTGCCGCGCGTGTCACATGGAGTTGCATGGACATCCGCCGCCACCCGTCCTCCAGATCGCGTGCGCGTGCGGCTGCGGCACGCCGATCCCGGAACGCGACGTCTACGGACGGGTCCGCCGCTACGTCAACCATCACCACAGCCGCGGTCGTCACATGTCGGACCAAGCAAAGATCAAGTTGCGCAACGATCGCCGAGGCAAGCCGCTCACACTCGAACACCGGGCACGCATCTCCCGAGGCCTTCGCACCACCTCACGGCGCGTCGGCCGCCCGCCGAAGGCTTAGCCCGGCAGCCGCTGCGCCCGCTTCTTGAAGTCCGCCCACGGGTCGGCGCTCGCCACACGCTTCTCGAACGTCCGCATCGTGAAGCGGCGCGGATCGAGACGCGCGGTGACCTCATCCCACGCGAGCGGCGTGGAGATGGTGGCGCCGGGCCGCCGGCGAACCGAGTACGGTGCGACGATCGTCTGCAGGTACGCGTTGCGGAACGGATCGGCGTAGACGCGCGCGCCGCGCGCGCTCTTGCTGTGCGCCATCGTCACCAGATCCGGCTCTCGACGCGCGAGCTCTTCCCCGGTGCGCACGGCGAACGCCGTCACGTCCTCCTGCGAGTGCCCCGCGCGAAGCGGCACGAACACGTGCAGACCACGGCTGCCCGAGGTCTTCGGGAACGACACCAGCTCATGCTCGTCGAGGATCGTCCTCAGCGCGCGGCCCGCGCGGATGGTGTCCGAGAACTCTCCGCTGCTGGGATCGAGATCGAACGCGAGCCAATCCGCGTCACGCATCGAGCGCACGCGCGAATTCATGACGTGCACGGAAATGCACCCCACCCTCACGAGGCCGAGGAGCGCCTCGATGTTGCCCCCAACGAGATAGTTCACGTCCTTGCCGGTGCTTTCCGCACGCAACCGGAGCCGTGGCGCACCGACCGGGATGTTGCCCTCGGGGAAGTTCTTCCGGTAGAAGCACCCACCGAGCATCCCATCGGGGCAGCGCTCCGCCGTGAGCGGGCGATCGCGCATCCATGGGAGCAGCACAGGCGAGATCGCGTGGTAGAAGCGCGCGACGTCGCCCTTGGTGATGCCCTCATCGGGCCACCACACCTTGTTGGCGTTCGAGATCACCACGCCGCCGATCGTCTCGCCGTCGCTCACTCGCGTCGCGACCATGTGCACTCCTCCGGCTTCTTGTCTATGCGCAGTCCGAGGAACGCCGGCTGCCGCAGCTTGCCGTCAGCCGTCCACTCCGCGTACGCGATCTGCGCGACGAGGCGCGGCTTCACCCACGTCGCACCCGCGACCCGCGGCACCGGATCGAATGGCGACGTCTCGGTGCCGAGGCCCTTCAGCTTCGCGCCGAGATCGCGGAGCGTCTCGTGCGTGTAGCCGGTGCCGACCTTTCCCGTGAAGCGCAGCTTGCCCCGGTCGTACAGGCCGACGAGCAGCGCACCGAGCTCCGTGCGCGATCCCTGCGGTGGCGTGTACCCGCCGATGACGAATTCCGATTCGCCGCGCACCTTCACCTTGAGCCAAGCGCGCGAGCGCACACCGGCTTCGTAGGGCGATGTCGCGATCTTCGCGATCACGCCTTCCCAGCCTTTCTCGCGCGCGGTCGCCAGCGCGCGTTCGCCGTCACGTGGCAGGCGCCGCGAGATCATGAGCGGACCCGCGCGCGCAGTGATGAGCTCGGCGACTCGTTCGCGCCGCTCTTCGAGTGATCGCCGCAGCAGGTCGCGGCCCTGCGAGCGAAGGCAGTCGAAGACCGCGTAGACGGTACGCGTCCGCGGGTCGATGCCGCGCCGCTGGAGCAGCTGGAAACGCGACACGCCCGCCGGATCGAACACGACGAGCTCGCCATCGAGGACGAGATCGTCGTCCGGCAGCTTGCGTAGCGCGTCCACCACGCTCGCGAATCCCGCCGTTAGATCCTGACCGGTGCGAGAGAGAAGGCGCACTCGGTCAGCGTCGCGATACGCAACGGCGCGGATCCCGTCGTACTTCTCCTCGTACACCCACTCGGGGCCCGCGACCATCTCTTTCGAGAGCGTCGCGAGCATCGGAGCGATCGGCGATCTCAACGCGCGGTCGCACGAACGGACCTCGTGCGCGGAGCGGGGTCTCCGGTCGCGGCCTTCTCGACGTTGCCACCCTCATCCCGCGCGATCTGCGCGAGGAGCCGCTTCGTGCGTACCGAACGCGCCCGCGTTTCGGTGATGTCCGTCGTGCGCGCGTACTTGTCATGTCCTTTGAACAGCAACCACTTGCGCGGGCCGGTGCGAACGAGCGTCCAGCGGCCTTTGAGCTTGTGGCCGTCGAGCGTGAAACGAAGCTCGCCGCGTTTCAGCGCCGCTGCGGGATCGGCGTCGTCGAGCATCTGATAGGTGCCCTCGTCCCAGATCATCACCGTGCCACCGCCGTACTCGCCCGCGGGGATGATGCCCTCGAATCCCGCGTACTCGAGCGGATGGTCCTCGACCTGCATCGCGAGACGCTTCTGGCTCGGATCGAGCGACGGCCCTTTGGGCACCGCCCACGACGGCATCGCGTCGCCGATCTCGAGCCTGAAGTCGTAATGCAGCGCCGTCGCGCGATGCTTCTGGATGACGAAGCTTCGACGCGTCGCCGAGCGCGCAGGGCGCGGCGGTGGCTCGGGCGTGCGCGCGAAGTCACGCTTGCGTTTGTACTCGGCCAGCCCGCCGCGTGCTGCTCGCTTGCTAGTCGCCGCGATCCTTCATCCCCTTGGGTGCGGAGTGCTTCGCGTCGGTCTTCTTGTCGCGTGCCACGGAGCGCCCGCTCTTGACCTGGTCCTCCGTGAATTCCCCGGCGGTGTTCCGCCGAACGTAGCGCGTCGTCGTCGCCGGCGGCTTCACCTCAGTGCGCTTGCCTCTCGGTCCATTCGAAGAGCCCGTTGCCATCATGCCCTCCTGATCTCTGTCGCGCCGTGGTCGCGTGGTGCATGGGTCTGGCCAGATCGCCGCGTTCAGGCTCGCTCGTCGCCCTACGCACTACGACACACTGGCTAGAACGTATGTTCTATACTGTCCGGAGATGCTGGGGAGCGGCGTCATCTATCGCGAGATCACGGTGAAGAGCGCGCTCACGCGGGTGCAGGGCATGCCCTTCGCGTGGAGCCTCAACCCGTACTACGGCTGCGAACGGGGCTGCGTCTATTGCTATGCGCGCGACTACCACGCGCGCCGCGGGCGCGATACGGGCGCGGGCTTCGACCACGAGATCGACGTCAAGATCAATTTCCCCGAGCTGCTCGCACGGGAGCTGCGGCGGCTCAGGAAGCGCGAGAGCGTCGCGCTCGGAACGGCCACCGATCCATATCAGCAGTGCGAAGGGCGCTACCGGATCACGCGGCGAACGCTCGAGGCGCTCGTGGCCTCGCCGCTGCCGCTGGTGATCATCACCAAGGGGTCGATGGTCGTGCGCGACGTCGATCTGCTCACGCGACTCGACGTGAAGGTCTGCGTGAGCATCGGCACCGTGTCGACGGACGTCGCGCGCACCTCCGAGCCGCACGCGTCACCACCGCAGGCGCGGCTGGAGGCGGTGCGACGGCTCGTGTCCGCGGGGATCGACGCCGGCGTGCTCGCCGCGCCGATCCTCCCGGGGCTCAGCGACTCCGAGGAATCGCTCGACGCCGTCGCGGCCGCGGCGGCGAAGGCCGGCGCGACGTTCTTCTCGACGCGTCCGCTGAAGCTGGACCCGGCAGTCAAGCCGCACTACTTCGCGTTCCTCGCGGAGCGCTTCCCGTCGCTGCTGCCGTCGGCGCAAGCGCGGTTCGCGGACCGCGTGAATCCGGAGAGCGCCTACGTCGATGCGCTGGAGGCGCGCGCGCGTCGCGTGCGTTCGCGCTATCAGTTCGTGGAGCGTCCGTTCCGAAGACCGCCTGCGCGCGCGGAGCCGTCGCAGCTGCGCCTAGCGATCTAAGCCGAGCGCTCCGTCCGGGACTCTGCCGACCGCGAGCCACGCCGCGCCTCGCGCGCGACCACTCGAGGGCGCGGCGCCGATGCTCGGAGTGCTTTTTCGCTTCGCGCGCGAGGAGCTCGCCCAGATCCCGGTTACGAAGCAACGCCCTAGACGGGGAAGAGGTCGCTCACCCGTCCTGCGAGCGCGAGCGCGTCGTGTGCGCGGCGCACGTCGTCGACGTCGATCGGTGGCATCGTCGGCCGCGCGCCCATCGTCTCGAGCACGACCATGGATTCGGCGCGACAGTTCGGACAGGCCACGACGACGATGCAGCGACGCGCGGTCGCTTCCACCTGACGCATGAGCCCGCCGGCGAGGCTCCGCCGGCAGCTTGGGCACGCGAGCCTCGCAAGGCGATCGGCATCGACGAGCGACCAGTCCATGGGCCAGGACGAAGCAGGGATCGTGCCAGTCTGCTCACGCGACAAGCTCGCGCAGTCGCAGCGCGTCGCGCGGCGCGTACGCGCGCTCGTCGTTGTTGAAGTACGCGAAGACGTCGAGGCCCGCGTCACGCCAACCACGGATGCGCTCGGCCCACGCGCGCAGAGCGGCATCGTCGTAGCTCGATCCGTACAGGCGGGTCTGGCCGTGGAAACGTAGGTATACGAAGTCCGTCGTCACGGCGCCACGCGTCGGCCATCTGGGCGTGTCGATGATGCACAGGGCGACACGTCGCTCGCGGAGAAGCGCGATCGCCTCGTCGCTCAGCCACGATGGATCACGCGGCTCGAGAGCATGCCGCCTTTCCCACGGCGCCACGGTCGCGAAGAACCGTGTCACGCGCTCCGCGTCGAAGCGGAAGGGCGCGGGAAGCTGGACCAGGACCACCGCGGCCTTTGGCCCGAGTCCGGCCATGGTGTCGTATGAGCGCGCGACCGTCGCGTGTTCGACGTTCAGTCGCTTCATGTGCGTGAGGAATCGATTGAGCTTCACCGCGTAGACGAAGTCGTCGGGCACGGCTTGCCGCCAGCGCTCGAACGTCGCTCGCTCTGGCTGTCGATAGAAGGGGTTGTTGAGCTCCACCGTCTCGAATCGCTCCGCGTAGTGCTCGAGCCAGCGGGTCTGCGGCAGCCCCTTCGGATAGAAGCGCTCGCGCCAGTGCGGATAGACCCAGCCCGACGTACCGATGCGCACCCTACCGGGCATCACGCCAGTGTCGCGGACCCTACTGCGACGTGCGCGAAGCGCACACGCCAAGCAGCCGGCGAAGGCGAAGCCGAGCCGTAGGCTAGGCCGCGATGCGTGAGCTCGCGAAGATCTTCATCGCAGTCGGCACGCAGTCGGTCGGAGGCGGCACCAGCACGCTCTTCCTGCTGCGTCGCTTCCTCGTCGAGCGCGAACGGCGCATGAGCGAGCGCGAGTTCGCCGAGGCCTGGGCGCTTTGTCAGCTCAGCCCCGGCATCCATCTCGTCGCGCTCGCGGGCCTGCTCGGCCAGCGCATTGCCGGTCGGCGCGGCGTCCTCGTCGCGGTCGCGGGCATGATGGTGCCCGCCGCGACGATCACCGCGCTGATGACCGCGGCCTACGGCGTCATCGCGGACCAGCCGCTCGCGCACGCGGCGCTGGCCGGCATGGCACCGGCCACCGGCGGGATGACCCTGGGTCTCGCGGTCGTCCTCGTTCGCGGCGCGCTGCGGCACGGCTCGCGCGCGATCGTCGACATCGCGGTGGTGGCCGTCGCGTTCGCGGTGCTGCTGCTCACGAACGTGTCCAGCGTCGCCGTCATCGTCGGCACGGCCACGCTCGGCGCGCTGCTCCTCGGTCGCGAACGACCGACGTCACCCGAAGGCGCGGCCGAGTAGCCGGGAGTGGACCCGCTCGCGCTCTTCCTCGTGCTCCTGAAGGACTCCGCGCTCGCGCTCGGGGGCCTCGGATCGCTGCCGCTGCTGCGCCAGGATCTGGTCGCCACCGGCATCGTCAGCGATGCGCAGCTGGTCCAGGCGCTCGCGATCGGACGGCTTTCGACCGGCCCGAACGGACTGTGGATCGTGAGCCTTGGCTACCAGATGGCCGGGCCGCTCGGGGCTGCGCTCGCGCTCGTCGCGTCGAGCCTGCCGCCGCTGCTGATCCTTCCCGCGACCGCCGTGGCGCGGCGCTGGCTTCTCTCGGTGCCTTTCGCGGGCCTGGTGCGCGGTGCCGCGCTCGCGACGGGTGGGCTGCTGTGCGCGACCGGCGTCTCGCTGATCCTGCCGACCGCGAGCGCGCCGTCGTGGTGGCAGGTGCTTCTCGGCGCCGCGGCGGCGCTACTGACGTATCAAGGCCGTCTGCATCCGGCCGTCGTGGTCGTCGCCGGCGCCCTGCTCGGTGTCTTGCTCGGTAGGTAAGTCCATAGAATCACCGGCCTTGAGCGCGCTCGATCTCATCTCAGCCGTCACTCAGCTCATCTACGTGGTCATCTTCATCAGCGTCGCCGTACGCACCTTCCGCCAGCCGACGCGGGCGCACGCCGACATGACCCTCTTCTTCGGAGCGGTGGCATTCATCATCGTGGCCGCCCGCCTCGCAGCGATCGTCGGGCCGACGCCGCCCTGGCTCGTCACGGTCGAGATCGCGGTGCTCATGGCCCTTCCGTACGTCCTGCTGCGACTGGTCGACGACTTCACCAACGTCCGCACGATCGTCAAGCGCGCAGCCGAGGTCGGACTCGCGGCGGGTATCGTCGCGTCCTACGCGACCGCGCCGACGCTCCCGACGCCCGTGCTCCTCTACGTCGTGGCGTACTTCTTCGTCGTGTCGATCTACTGCGGGATCGCATTCATCACGACGGCCCGTCGCTCGCGTGGGGTCACGCGACGACGGATGGAGGCGATCTCGCTCGGATCGATCCTGCTCGGGACCGACATCCTCCTCGCCGGGCTGACCCCGCTGGCGCAGACGGACGATCGCACCCTCTTCCAAGCCCTCCAGCAGCTGCTCGGCCTCGGCTCCGGTATCGCGTACTACCTGGGCTTCGCACCACCGTCGATCCTCCGCAGGGCCTGGCAGGAGCCGGAGCTCCGCGCCTTCCTCGCACGCTCCGCGAGCCTGCCGCGGCTGCCGTCGACGCTCGACATCGTGCGCGAGCTCGAGCACGGCGCCGCGAGCAGCACCGGCACCACGGCGCGGATCGGGCTGTGGCAGGACGACATCTCGAAGCTGCGCTTCTGGCAGGACGACGGCACGACCGTCGATGTCGAGCCCGGCCAACACTTCGCCGGGCGCGCGTTCGAGCTCCAGCGTCCGATCTTCAGCACCGACCCTGTTCGCGACAACCCGGACGGCGCCGCGGGCTACCGCTCGAACAACGTCGGCGCCGTGCTCGCGGCACCGATCACCGCCGGGGAACGGCGCCTCGGCGTTCTCACGTTCACCGCGGCGCGCCCGCCCATCTTCGCGGTGAGCGACACCGAGCTCGCGACCCTGCTCGCCGATCAGGCCGCCGTGATCCTGGAGAGCCGCGCGCTCATCGATCACGCCGCGCGTGTTCGGGCGCGCGAAGAGGCGACGCGTCTGAAGGAGGATTTCCTTTCGGCGGCGGCTCACGACCTCAAGACGCCGCTCACCACCGTGGTCGCGCAGGCGGAATTCCTGGAACGCCGAGCGACGCGCGAGCCGACCGCTCCCGCGGACATCGCCGGCATCAAGCGCGTCGTGCGCGAGAGCAAGCGGCTGGCGGGGCTCGTCGCCGATCTGCTCGATGCGACGCGCCTCGAGCAGGGCCGCCTCGTCGGCGAGCGGGAGCCGGTCGACCTCGCGACGCTCGCGCAGGAGGTCTGCGCACACGACAGTGGTGATCTCGGCGTCTGTGACGTCGACGCCAGCGCGCCGGTGGTGGGCGTGTACGACCGCCGGCGGGTGGAGCAGCTGCTGCAGAACCTCGTCGAGAACGCGAAGAAGTACAGTCCGCAGCGCACGCCGGTGACGATCAGGGTGTGGCAGCAGGACGGCGAAGCGCGCGTCACGGTACGTGACCTCGGGATCGGCATCCCGGCAGCGGACCTTCCGCGCATCTTCGAGCGTTTCTCGCGCGCGTCGAACGTCGACGACCGGCGGTTCCACGGCATGGGTCTGGGTCTGTTCATCTGCCGGGGGATCGTCGAAGAGCACGGTGGCCGGATCTGGGTGGAAAGCGAGATCGGCAAAGGGTCGACATTCCACGTCGCACTGCCGATCGCGGATGGATGGAGGCTCAACTAGG
Organism: Chloroflexota bacterium; assembly: GCA_046727665.1. Taxonomy (GTDB): domain Bacteria; phylum Chloroflexota; class Limnocylindria; order P2-11E; family P2-11E; genus CF-39. The sequence goes on along the minus strand of JBKPCZ010000206.1, from coordinate 13,911 downwards.
TGAAGGATGTCTGGGCCGGAGGTCCCGATCGCGGCAACGAGCCACGCTCGCAGGCCACGGCGCAGCAACACGCGCGCACCACGGGCCGCCATGATGTCGTGCTCGTGGTGGACGACGACACGTCGATCCTCGACACGGTGAGCGCGATCCTCTCCGGTGAGGGGTTTGCCGTCGTGAGCGCCGCGAGCGGACAAGAGGCGCTCGACGCGATGTCACGCGAACAGCCGGTCGTCATCCTCCTCGACATGCGGATGCCGGTGATGGACGGATGGGCGGTCGCCCGGGCGCTCCGGGCTCAGGGCAGCAGCGTGCCGATCATCGTGATGACGGCCGCCGAGAGCGCCCGACGGTGGGCCGACGAAGTCGGCGCGGAGGGTTATCTCGCGAAACCGTTCGGGCTCGACGAGCTTCTTTCGACCGTCGAGCGTTTCCGCGGACCGGAGGGCCGATCGCACTAGTCGCCGAGGCGGGCCCTACGAGGAGCCGTCCTCCCCGCCACCGACGGCGGCGGCGATCGCGAGATCCTGCGGCCGGATCTTCTTCGGTTCGAAGGCGCGCACGCTCTTGGTCATCCGGGTGAGCGCCTCGGCGACCGACATCGGCGGGCCGGCGCCCTTCTTCGTCGGGATCCAGCGGACGGGATTGCAGCGCGCGACGACGACCGCGCGCAGATAGGGACTCTTCATCCCCATCTCCTGCAGCGTCTTCACGTGCGCGCTCACCCGGTCATCGATGTCCAGGAGGCGCACCGCCCACTGCTCGCGCTGGCGGAGCGCGGCGGGAAGCGTCTGATCGAGAAAGAGCTCGACGCGGCGCAGCATCGAGTGGTACGAGGAGCCCGAGAAGCGATCGCGTTTCTCGTACGCGCAGCCCAGCGTGAGGAAGGCCGGCGACTCGAAGGACGTCGCGTGGTCCTTCTCTTTCGAGCGCGGCTGCTCCTTCGCGAGCGACCGCGCCATGCGGATCACCTCGAGGCTGCGATCGCGCAGGTTGTGCGCCTTCTCCGTATTCATGGCGAGGATCCGGTATGCGAGCGCCGCATCGGCGGTCGCGAGGACGGTGATCGATCGCTGCCCGAGCTGGCGCGCGGCGGCGATGCGATGCCGTCCGTTCGGTGAGAGGAACCCTTCCTTCGCGGGGATGGCGATGACCGGATCGAGGAACGCACCGGTGTCGCCGATCGCGGTCGCGAGCCGCTCCGCATGGGTGCGGGACAGGTCGCGCTGGAACGGCGTGGCCTCGACCGCACCCACGGGCAGCGACGCGAACACGAGCGGCGTGCCCCCGTAGGGATCGCGGTAAGCGCCGATCACCGCGCCGCGCGACGAGCGGATGCGCTCGACCAATCCTTCGATCTCGGGATCGTCAGGCGCGATCGCGGTCTGGGCCGGCTCCGGCCCGCGCGCCTCCGCCGGGCCGCGACGCTTCCGGGTGGTCTTGCGCGTGGTCTTCCCCGCGGTCTTCTTGGCCGCGGTCTTCTTCGCCGGCATGGGCGCTCACTTTAGTCGCGCCAGCGTTCCGGCGCTCTCCTGCCGGGAAGGTGGACGTCGCCGAGCTGTCGCGTGAAACGGTGGACGTTCGCGCCGATGCGATCCAGGACGCGATCGAGCTCGACCACGACGCCGCGCTGCTGGAAGTACCGTGCGAGCGAGGTGATGTCGCGCGTCAGCAGATCGTACGCGGCGGGATGCGTGACGATCTCGACTGTCTGCGAGAAGTCGATGAGGACGGCACGCTCGCGCCACCACAGCACGTTGAACGCCGAGAGGTCGCCGTGGACTCGCTCGACCGACACGAGAATGGAGACCTCGTCGAGCAGCTCCTCCCAGACGCGCCGCGCGGCCGCCGGCGCGAGGTCGACCTCCGAGAGACGCGGTGCCGCGCGCTCGCCGTCGCCGACGAAAGCCATGAGGTAGCCGTCATCCAGGCGCTCGACCGGCGGTGGGACCGTGACGCCGGCGTTGTGGAACAGCACGAGGCTGTCCCACTCCTGCCCGATCCAGCGCGCGTGGGCCGCCTGGTGGCCGAACCGCGTGTTCTTCTTCATCGCGCGATGCTCGCGGTACGTGCCTTCACCCCACACCCCGCGATACATCCAGTTGTTCTGGAAGGATCGGCGGTCGCGCGCCTTGAACCGCTTTTCGGCGAGCAGCGTCGTTCGGTCGCTCCCGGTACGGGCGACGAGATGGACCTCGCTCTCCTTGCCGGTCTTGATGACACCCAGGCGCGTGTCCCGGTACGCCCCGGTGACGAGCCAGTCGCTGGGAAAGAGATCGCGTGCGGGCATGCATCCTCCGCGGAGGAGACACGAGCGAGGGCGCCGCGACGCGCGGTGGTGCGGCGGCCTAGGCGGCGGACACCGCGGCACGGAGGCCGGCGCAGTGGGCGCGTGCGGTGCAGACGCTCATGTCCGGCCTCCCTGAACTTTCGTCGCCCCAACGGGCGCGGGTGGATCGTACACGCTCGCGGACGTGGTGAACAGACGAAGCATGAGCGCGCCGCCGGACCTCACATCGCGAGGGGACAGACGTCACCAGCTTGACTGGCGCGATGCGCTCGTGTGGCGTCCAGTGATTTGCACTTACACGGCAAAGGCGAACCAGATCTAATTGCCGTTAGATGTCGAAGCGCGCAGAGCCTTCACACGACGTAGCGACTTTGCTAAGTTCGGCACCAGCGTCGGACTGCCAGGTGTGAGGATGTGCGATGCCGTATCGCGATCCAGAGAAACGGCGAGCAGCTGCGCGCAAGGCATCGCGCCGGTGGCGCGAACGCCATGGAAAGCAGTATGCCGCTCGGCGCCGACAATTGGATCGGGAGCGCTACTCGGCCAATCGAGAATCGGTCCTCGCTGCGAAGCGACAGCGCTATGCCAACGAGGCATCTTTCGCAGGTCGGATTCGAGCAAACAATCGCGCGTGGTATCGCCGAAATCACGCTCAGCGGCTCGAGTACCGCCGGCGCTATTACGCCGATCACGCTGAAGAACTGCGTGCTCGTCATCGCGATCGGAGCAGGCGGAGATACGCAGCGAACCCACGGGCGGCACTCGATTACTACAAAGAGTGGCGGTTACGGAATCTCGCGCGAGCACGCGCCTATGTTCGCGTCTCAAACCATAAACGGCGCGCCGCGTCAGCGGGCAAGCATTTTACGTTCGAGGAATGGGAGGGCCTCCTCAAGAAATACGACGGCCGCTGTGCGTACTGCGGCTCAACCGCGCAACTCGAAGCCGACCATCGGATGCCCCTCTGCATGGGTGGCTCGAATGACATCGACAACATCTTGCCGGCTTGTCGTTCTTGTAACCGGCGAAAGCACCGCAAAACAGAGGCCGAATTCCGCGCGATGCTCGAGGGGGACCGAAGGGACCGCGGCGAACACTAGTTGCGAGGCGAAGGGCTCGGGAAGCCACGTTGAGGCGGTACGACCAAGTCCTCGCCGAAGATCTTCGAGCGCGGAACGTCATCGAGGAAGCGCTGGATGCCCGCAACGATTGCCGACGCGACGCCATCAGCGTGGTCGATCATGATCTCGCGGTCGATGTCGTTCGAGAGGAAACCCATTTCAAGGATCGCTGCCGGAGTATGCGCCGCGGCTGCGTGCTGGTAGCGTCCCCAATTGAAAGCAAAGTAAGCAGTCATGTTGCGACTGATGCCGAGCGCGTCCCATTCGAGACCGGTCGCCTTCCCGTATTCGTCGCGCAGAAGGCTCACGAGCTTGTCCTCGTACGGACCGCGACGCGAGCCGTGCGCGATCTTGAATCCGCTCTTCTCCCCGGTGCCGTCGCCGTCGGCGTGCAGCGCGACGAACACGTCGGCGAGATAACCGATCGGAACGGTCGTGGGGATGATGTCAACGATGTAGCCGCGCGCGGTGAGCTGCGCCTTGATCCGCTGCGCGGTGTCCATGTTCACGTCGACCTCGCTCACTCCCGCCCAGCTCGTTCCGGTCTGGAACGTGATCCGCGTGCCGAGCTCAGCGGGCACGTTCTCGGTCATCCAGTGGCCGACCTGGATCCCGATGCGGCGCGGCCCAGTGGGCATCGTCGGCTTGGGGATGCGGATGCCGTTCGTCTGCACCACCGCGCCGCCGGGCGGTGCGAGCGCGACGGGCGGGACACCGGGGATATCACGCGCGGGGTCGAGGTCCTCGGGATCGATGTCCTGGAGCATCGGGAGCGGCGCGCCTGCCGGCACCGAGACACCGACGGCCGGCTGAGCGCCCGGCGCACCGGGCGTGGCGCCCGGGACCACGGCGCAGGACATGACCGCTGCCGCGACGACCGCGAGACCCGCGATGGCGAGCGCGAGCAGGCGTCGCATCTTCATAGGCTAATCGACATGCACCTGACTGACCCACTTTATCCATTGGAATCCGCGATGGTCGGGCGCGATGAGACGCGCGGGATACCCGTGTCCCGCGCTCAGGGTTTCGCCGCCGACATGTGTCGCGATGAGCAGACGCTGCGCTTCGTCGATGGGGAACGACCAAGCGTGCCCGGTGAGCGACACGACCTCGATACGCCGGGCTGACGCGTGCACACCCTGACGGCCGAGCAGGTCGGCGAGCGTCACGCCCTGCCAGCGCTGCTGGGTCCACCACCCGCCGGTGCAGTCCAGCACCGCGTCGACCTCCGTCCGCGGCAACGCGAGCAGCTCGGCGTAGCCGATGCCGCCAGGGGACGCGACCGCGCCATCGATCGTGAGGCGCCAGTTCGCGACGTCGATCCGCGGCGCGGTGTCGAGGGCCCAGATCGTCAGCGGAAAGTCGTTCCCGCTGTACGCGGCAGCGGCGCGTGACCCGGTCGAGCGGCGCGCGATACCAACGCGATCCAGCGTCGCGGTGAGGACGACCGCGCCGGCGCCGACGGCGATGGCGCGAACCAGGGCGCGGCGACGGGTGAGGTCAACGATCGCGGGGCGCGATTCCCAGCGTCGCGCCGCGTGCGCGACCATCAGCGGAACGAGCGCGACGCCGACGAAGACGTGCACGTTGAGCAGCGAGTACGCCAGCGGCCGGTCGAACGACACGATGCCGATCGACCACGCGAGCCCGAGTCCCAGCACTAGCAGGAGCGCGACGGACGCGAGACCGCCGAGCACGAGGCCGGTGGCGCCTGCGCGGGCGCGGCGGCGTACCGACCTCCGCGCGATCCCGTATTTCCACGCCAGGGCGAGCACGACGGCGACGCCGCCGACGCGGTGCACCACGAGCAGCGCGTCGGCGATCGGTCGAGGCGCGATCCATGCGAGCAGGCCGGTCGCGACCAGCACGGGAACGGCGACGAGCAGCGCGAGGTTCACAAACCGTCGCGGCATCCGGAGATCGTAGCCCCGCGTCATGGCGAAGGCTGGTTTGTCGTAGCCGAGACTGCCGCGTGATGACCGACACTGGCGCCTCATGGACGACGAACTCATCTATCTGAGCCGCGAGCCGCTCAACGCCGAGGCGCGACTGGACCGGCAGGTCGGCGCGATCACGCCTGTCGGCAGGCACTACGTCCGAGACCATTTCGCGATACCCACGGCGCAGCGGGTCCTCAGCGTGGATGGCGCGGTGCGCGTGCCACTGCGCCTCGAGCTCGACGACATCCGATCACTGCCGCAGCGTTCGCTCGTCGTGACCCTGGAGTGCGCCGGCAACGGGCGCGCATTCCTCGAGCCGCCGGTCGGCGGCGAGCAGTGGCGGACCGGCGCGGTGAGCACGGCGGAGTGGACCGGCGCGTCGCTCCGCGCGGTCCTCGAGATGGCGGAGCCGCTCGCGAGCGCCGTCGAGGTGCTCTGCGTCGGCGCGGACGCGGGTACCCCAGCGGATCTCGAAGTGCGGATCGCGTTCGAGCGTTCGCTGCCGATCGCCGATGCGCTGCGTGACGATGTACTGATCGTGCACGCGATGAACGGCGAGGAGCTCGCGCCCGAGCACGGCGCGCCGCTGCGGCTCGTCGTCCCGGGCTGGTACGGCATGGCCTCGGTGAAATGGCTGGCACGCCTGAGCCTCCTCGAGCGGAAGTTCGACGGCTTCTTCCAGACGAAGCGCTACGTCGCGGGCGACCGGCCGCTGCGTGAGATCGCGCCGCGCGCGCTCGTCACCTGGCCGCGCGACGGCGAGCACGTCGTGGCGGGCCCGTTCGTAGCGCGCGGCTACGCGTGGACCGGTCGAGGTGAGCTCGCGCGCGTCGAGGTGTCGGCCGACGGCGGACGGAGCTGGCGGGATGCGGTGCTCGGCAAGGCGATCTCCCGCTACGCGTGGCGGGAGTGGCACGCGGAGATCGCGCCGCGCGAAGGCGGCGAGTGCGCGCTGCTCGCGCGCGCGGTCACCACCGCGGGTGAGACGCAACCGCTGGAACAGGTGCGTGATCCGCTCGGCTATGGGAACAACGCAGCCCGGCCGGTCCGGGTCGAGATCCCTTAGCGCGCTCCGGCTGCTTGCAGACCGCCGAAGCGCTCGCGCACGTCTGAGGTGAAGCAGGTGTCGATGAGCGGGGTGAGGAGCGGCGCGGTGCGGATCACCTGATCGAGCAGCGACTGCGCTCCGACGACGTTCGACTCCGCGCCGGAGTGGACGTTCAGTACGCCCTCGTCGATGCCGTCGTACACCCGTCCCTCCTCGCGGTCGTACACGGCGCTTCGCGCGGGATTGCGCCCGTCGAACCAGGCTCGAGCCATGCGCCACAGATCGTCGAAGCGCGGCTCACCGGTGATCTTGCGCAGGCGTTCGAGCGAATACACCGCCGATGCGACGCCGTAGGGCTGGACGGTCGGCTCGTCGAAACCCGCATCGACGCGCGGCGCCAGATAGGTGAGTGCGCTTCGCCGAGCGACGTCGATGAGATCCTCGCGTCCGAGGAACGCGCCGGCCTCCGCGAGCACGCCTTCCTGCTGATGGCCCCACAGGTGTGGCTCGGCCTCGTCGGGATTGTCGAAGAGAACGTCGCCGTGGCGGCACGCGGCGATCTCGTCGCACCAGTCCGCGAGCTCAGTCCGCAGCTCGGGGAACGCGCCGGCGCGAAGCAGCTCGAGGCCCGTGAGCACGTGTATGGAGCGCACGTCAGCCGGGACATCGCGCGCGGTGCGGATGTGAGCGAGCGCGCGCTCGAGCGGGAGGCGCGCGCGTTCCTCGCCGAACGCCAGCGTCGCTCGCGCGAGCGCGCGCGTCCCCCGCGCGTGCCAGAAGCCGCCGCCGGCGAACGAGGTGACACCGTTCTCGTTGCGCCGAGCCGACCAGTCGGAGATGAAGTTCACGAACCGGCCGTCCTCCAGCTGCATATAGAGGAGGAAGTCGAGCACTCCGAGCGCCCACTCCCGCATACGCGGAAGGCCGGTAGCGGACCAGACGTCGGTGAAGAGGATGAACGCGCGCGCCGCGTCGTCGACGCAGGCCACTCCTTCGTAGCCGCGCTCCGCCGCCGGCAGCGTGCGATCGGTGGCGTCGGCGTACACCGCGATGGCGCAGGCGCGTTCTCCCACGGACTCGACCGGAACGGTGAGCCGAGCGAGCTGTCGCAGCACGATTAGACGCGCACGAGGCGCTCGGCCGGACCCCGCCACGGCTCCAGGCTGCGCACGATGTCGTGCACATCGAAGTCCGCGGCGGCGATGACCGAGTCGGCCGCGCCGTAGTACATCCGGATCCGGTCGTCGCCGAGGTCCACGTGCCCGCAGGAGAAGATCGTCTCGTTGAAGAGCCCGGTCCGTTCGAAGGGCTCGAGCGGCTCGAGGATGGGCTGCGCCGAGCGGGCGAGCACCTTCCTCGGGTCGTCCGCATCGAGCAGGATGGCGCCCATCGCATAGCGCGTGTTGCGGTCGACGCCGTGGTACAGCTCGAGCCAGCCATCGTCGACGCGGAACGGCACCGCGGACGCGCCTGTCCGCAGCTCGTCCCAGTATTCCCAGCGCGGGAGCGCGAGCGGCTCGTGACCGCCCCAGGAGAGCAGATCGTCGCTGAAGGCGATCCACACGCCGAAGATGCGGCTGAACGACTGCGGCATCGGCCGGGTGAGCGCGACGTAGCGGCCACGGACCCGTTCCGGGAAGATCACGACGTCCTTGTGATCCGGAAGGAAGATGACGCCCTGCCGCTCGAAGCTCTGGAAATCAGTCGTCGTCGCAAGGCTCGTGGTGATCCCCCACCGCGAGACCGAGACGTACGTGATGTGCCACTCGCCATCGATGAACGTCGCGCGCGGATCCTCGACGCCGTACTCCTCCATGTCGGTGTGTGGCGCGATCGCCGGCATGTCGTCGATCGTGAAATTCACGCCGTCGGTGCTGCGCGCGACGCGGAGGTGCGAGATCTGCGCGAGGAAGTCGATGTACCCCTCATTGGTCATCCGCAGGTTGCCGGTGGCGTTGCGGTAGCGGATCGACCGGGGGTCGCGGAGGTCGAGACCCGGTAGGTTCGCGGGTATGTACGCGACGACCACGCGCGCAGGCCCGTCGCGCGTGTCGAGGAAGGCCATGCCGACGAGCTGCTCCTTGCGATAGTGCGGTGGCAGCGGCCGCAGGATCGGGTGTGGCTGATCCAGATCGAGCGTCACGGCGTCGGGACCGGGCTCGATGTCGCTACGTGGCCGTTCGGCGACGCGCAGCAGCAGGATGATCTCGCTTCCGACCCGCGCGGCGGCGGCGTTGAAGACCGACACGACCTCGAGCGTCGGCAACGAGGGCTTCACGTCGTGCGCGGTGATCAGCGGATTCTGTGGAAGTCGATCACCAAGGTTCATGCGCTGTGCGACGGCTCCTCTTCGAGCTCCTCCTCGAGCTCCTCCTTGGGCGCCGCCTTCTTCGGGACCGCCGGCGCATCGAGGTCCAGCGGAACGGCGACCGGCGCGGATGGTGCCCGCCGCTCGATGACGTCGCGCATCAAAGCAAGGACGCGTACTCCTATGGCGGGCCATGCCATCTGCTTGCCGTATTCGTACGCGCGCGACTCGAGGCTCTTCTTCCGGTCCGGCTCGTCGAGGATCGCCGTCACGGCCGTCGCGATCGCGGCCGCGTCGCGGAACGGCACCAGCACGCCTCGCCCCTCGGAGAGCACTTCCTGCGCGTGCAGGTACGGCGTCGACACGATGGCCTTGCCGGCGCCGAGCGCGTACGCGAGCGTCCCGCTGGTGATCTGGTTCGGGTCGAGGTAAGGCGTCACGTAGACGTCCGTCGCGAGGAGGTAGTCCACGATCTGGCGCTGGGTGAGGTACTCGTTGACGAACTTCACGTGATCGCTCATGCCGATGCGACGGACCGAGTCGAGGAGCGAGTTGCGGTAAGCCTCGCCCTGCTTCTTGAGCAGCTCGGGATGGGTCTGCCCGACCACGAGGTACAGCGTGCGCGGGTGCCGGGCGACGATGCTTGGCATCGCGTCGATGACGTACTCCAGCCCTTTGCGGGGATCGACGAGACCAAATGTCGAAACGATCGGCCGGTCTTCGACGCCGAGCTGGTGCTTCAGGCGACGCCGGCCGCGCGGCTCGATCGCCGGCATGCCGTGCTCGATCACGATGGGCGCCTTGGTGATGCCGTAGACCTCGCTCAGCAGCCGGGCTGCGGTCTTCGCCATGACCACGATCTCGTCACTGCGCTCGGAGGCGCCGCGGATGGCGTCCTGCTGCCAGGTCTCGGGCTTGGGCGGCACGGTGTGCAGCGTGGTGACCACGGGCTTGGTGCAGTTCTCGAGGAAGACCTGAAGGTGATCGTCATACCCGCTGTCGTGCCACTGGCCATAGAGACCGAACTCGTGCTGCAGATTGACGATATCGACGTTCGACGCGCTGATAGCGCGGGCCGCGTCGCGATACGTCGTCGCGTCATCCTGGCGGATGCGCCAGCGGACCTCCGATCCGTAGGCTCGCGCCGCACTCGGCTCGTCGATCGCCGCGGCGACGATCCGCACGGTGGGATCGGCTGACTTCACGGCCGCCGAGAGATCCGCGGTGAAGGTCGCGATACCGCAGCGACGCGGGATCGATGACGCCACGAATGCGATGCGCATAACACCATTTTCCCAACTGGGCGCTCGTTTGGAGGGATGCCGGCTACCCGTGCAGGGCGCCGCCTGGGAAGAAGCTCGTCGAGGGGAGTGCCCGTGGTCAGTGTACCGCTAACGCGCGTCCTCGACAGGCAGCCCTGCGTTCCGCCAAGCGTTGAATCCGCCCCGCAGGTTCGCGGCCGGGATGCCGTTGCGCTCGAAGATGCTCGTCGCGAGACTCGAACGAACGCCGCTCGCGCAGTACACGACGAGCGTTCGCTCATGCGGCACCTCCCCGATCCGCTGCTGGAGCTGCTCATAGGGGATGTGACGCGCGCCCGGCACGTGACCTTCGACGAATTCGGCACGCTCGCGCACGTCGACGAGGGTCGCGCCCTCGTCCGCGAGGCGACCCGCGGTGCGCGCGTCGAGCTGTTGCGTCGTCGTCGTGGCGTCATCCTCGGCCGCGATCGGCTCGGCGTAACCACGCACGTCGTCGAAGCCGATGATCGAAAGCTGCGCCCGCAGGCGTTCCGCCTGCTCTTCATCGCGGGTGAGAAGCACGATCGGAGTGCCGAACGTGACCACCGCTCCACAGCGCACCGCGAAGCCATCGTTCCCGACGATGTTGAGCGCGCCGCGCCGATGCGCTGCTCCGTACAGATGCGGTGGGCGTGGATCGAGGAGCGCCGCGGCGGGCGGCAGTGGATCGCTCAGCAGCGGCAGCGGCCGCCGATCGGGCAGCATCGCGCCGCGCTCGTTGAGCGCGCGCACGTGCGAGTAGTAGGCGGGCGCCACGGGAAGGCCGTGAGCGATCGTCTCGCGGAACGCGCCGAAGTCTCCAGCCGCGGCACGCGCGACATCGTTATGTCGTCGCTCGAAGCCGAGGGTCGTCCAGCGCGAGCCTGCGACGGTCCCCGTGCAGGCGCTGCCGCCGCCGTGCGTGGGGAACACCGCGACGTAGTCGGCGAGGCTCAGCACCTTATCGCGCAGCGTCGCGTACGCGTCGCGCGCGAGACGCTCCTCCAGCTCGGGGCCGAGGAGGTCGACGCGCGCGATATGGCCTACGAGGAGAGCACCACCGCTGAAGAGATACTGCGGGTCGTCGGCGCGGCGCAGGTCGCTCACGAGATAGGCCACGTGCTCCGGCGTGTGGCCCGGCGTCGCGACGCAGCGAACACGGAGCGCGCCGATCTCGATCTCGTCGCCATCGCGCAGCGTCGTGTGCGGATACTCGACCTGCGCGTCGGCGCCCGAGACGACGACGATCGGACGGAGCTCGGCCAGCGCGCGCGAGCCCGACAGGTAGTCGTTATGGACGTGGGTCTCGAACGAATGCGTGATGAGCACGTCGAGCTTCGACGCCGCGGTGAGATACGCATCGACCGCGCGATCGGGATCGACCAGGAACGCCACCCCCGCGTCCGGATCGGCGACGAGATAGCTCGCATGGCCGAGGCCGGGATCGAAGAACTGCTGCAGCAGCACGGCGAGAGCCTAGATCGCCCCGATCCCCGCGACGCCGAGCATGGCCGGAAGTACCGAACCGAAGAGGTAGCCCGCGACACCCGCGAACGCGGCGAGGCCAACGACCTCGAGGCCGGAGCGGATGGCGTTGCGCTTCGTCCACCGCGTCTTCACCGCGCCGATGCCGAACACGACCACGGCGCACACGACCAGCGAGGCTACCGGTGCGTTCGCGATCGGAAGCAGCAGGTACGGAAGGATCGGAACGAGCGACGCCAGACCGAACGAGCCGCCCATGATGATCGCGCCGGAGAGCGCGCCTCTTCCTTCCTCCACGACGAGTCCGAGCTCCTTCTCCACCATCGTCTTGAGCAGGACCGTGGGCTCGCGAGCGAGCTCCGCCGCCACGCGACGCGCCGCGGCCTCGGAGAGTCCCTCGGACTCCAGCATGTACGCGACCTCGGCCTCGGCCTCGGCCGGGCGGTCGCGGACCTCCTCGCGCTCGTTCTCGATCTGCGCGACGTAGATCTCGCGCTGGCTCTTCGACGAGAGGTATTCGCCCGCGGCCATGGAGAAGACGCCGGCCAGGGCCGAGGCGATGCCCGCGACGAGGACGGCGAAGCGATCCCCGGTCGCCGCGCCGACGGTGCTCACGACCGCGAGGGTGCTGACGAGGCCGTCCTGCATGCCGAACAGCGCCTCGCGGATCTCACCGAGCAGCTCTGATTCCCTGCGCTCTTCGGCCAGATGTTGCCGCACCCAGTCGCGATCGAGGTGTCGTGCTTCGTTCGCGGCCATCCCCGGTAGGGTACTCAGATGACCCGGCCGCGGCCGCCGCTGCCATCGACGAGCGGAAGCTTCGCGCGATCCCATGCGTTCACGCCGCCCTCGAGGTTCTCCGCTTCGTAGCCGAGCTTCCGGAGGCCCTGGACCGCCGCGCCGCTGCGGCCGCCGCTGCGACACACCGCGACGACGGTCCGCTCCTTCGGCAACTCGCCAAGACGGTCGCCGAGCTCGCGAAGCGGGATGTGCTGCGCTCCCTCGATGTGGCCGGCGTTCCACTCGTCGTCCTCGCGGACGTCGAGCAGGTGGAACTCGGCCCGCCGCTTGCTGAACTCGTCGACCTGCACGGCACGATTCTGCTCCCGAACGGCCCGCCTCGCGCAGTCCCGGACACGCCGTTCTGCCTGAAGCAAGCTCAGCCGGAACAGTCCCGGGCACAATGAGCGCGTAGCCAGGCGTCGCACGTCTCGAAGACCCCATCGCGCGGGCGAGGGCGGACAGGCGCTGGTCGAGACCGCGCTCTCGCTGTCCTTGCTTGTGTTCACGATCCTGGGCGGCGCGGACATGGCGCGGGCGTTCGCCGCGCAGCTGGGCGTGCAGAACGCCGCGCGCGCCGGTGCCGAGGCCGCGGTCACGCGCGCCGCGACGACGGATCCGCAGATCATCTCGTACGCGGATGACGAGCTCGGCCGCGTCGCGGGCGTCGACGCGGCCGCCGCGACCATCTCGGTGACGCACACGACCGGCCCCGGGGGCGAGTCGCTGGTGAACGTGCGCGTGCAGTACACGTATCGAACGCTCGTGCCCTGGCCGTTCGTCCCGAACACGCTGAGCCTCGATCGCACGGCGACGTTCCGGAACTATCCGTGATTTGTGACTGCTGGCGCGGAGCCGCGACCGAAACCCTCTCTACGCGGAGAGCGACGAGCGCGGACAGTTGCCTCGAGCGCGGACCCGGCACCGAGGGCCCCCGCGCGCGAGGGGTCCCCGTCCCGCAGGGACGGGGTTTCGCGCGTAGAGAGGGTTTCGGGGCCGGGTCCGTGCTGCCGGATCAGGCAGGGCAGGCGCTCGTAGAGACCGCGCTCGTTCTACCGCTCCTCCTCTTGTTGATCGTCGGGCTGTTCGATGTTGGACGGGCGATCTGGCTCAGCAACACGCTCGCGACGGCGGTGCGCGAGGGATCGCGCTACGGCGTGGTTCATGGCGCGCTCAGCGGCTCGCCCACCGGTCCGGGTGCGGCCTCCTATACGCCACCCGACACCGACACGACGATCACCGCACACGTACGCAGCTACGCGACCGGTGTGCCGGACACCCTGACCGTGCGATCGACCTGGCCGGACGGGAACGCGAACCGCGGCAGCCGCATCGTCGTCAGCGCGAGCTTCCCCTTCACGCCGGTCCTGTCCCAGGTGTTCCTCGGGAGTGGACTCGCGATTACGCTGCAATCGAGCTCGACCCTGGTCATCGAGCAATGACGCGCTGGTCCAACGACGACGCCGGCCAGGCGCTCATCCTCATCGCGCTGGCGCTGGGCGGGCTCCTGCTCGGCATCGGTCTCGCTCTCGACACCGGGCAGCTCTTCGTCTCGCGGCGTGCCGCACAGACCGCGGCCGATGCCGGAGCGTGGGCCGGCGCCGCGGTCCTCTACGCGGGTGGCAGCGCGGCGCAGGCGCGAACGGCGGCGACGGACGACGC
>JBKPCZ010000205.1:0-6210 GCA_046727665.1 Chloroflexota bacterium | reverse complement strand
ATCGCCGTCATCGTCGCGATGGTCTTCCTGCGAGGCCAGATCCAGAACATCTTCAGCAACATCGGCAACAACCTCACCTAGCGATCGACGCGTGCATGGATGAGCGGCGCCGGTACCGGCGCCGCTCATCATCTCCGGAGGGTGGAGCACTTTTGGCAGCGAGCTTGGATCTGCTGAGGGCCGTTGAGAACGTCGTGCTGACGGCGCTCCTTGTGGCCGTCATGTACACGGACTGGCGCTTTCTCCGCATCCCCAATGCGTTCACTTACCCGGCGATGCTGATCGGCGTGGTCTTCGGCGCGCTGGAAGGCCTGCCCGGCGGCCTCTTCACCGGCGGACTCGTCGACCACGTCGCCGCCCTCATCCTCGCCTTCGCGATCTCGTATCCCTTCTACGCCGCGCGCGGGCTCAAAGCCGGCGATGCGAAGCTGCTCATGGCGATCGGCGCGCTGCGCGGCATCAACTTCCTCCTCTTTGCTGCGGTCTACGGTGCTCTCATCGGCGGCGTCCTTGCCGTCGGCTTCATCCTCTTCCGCAAGCTGGCCCGCCCCGCGGCGGGCGCGGCGCCGACCACGCTCTCGGGGATCATGAAGTCCTCGATCCCGTATGGCGTCGCCCTCGGTATAGGCGGGCTGCTCGCGCTCGGCCTCGAGGCCGCGGGCTACAAACAGGTGACGGTTTAGACTCGCGCTCAGCACCGCAAAGGGGAGCGATGACGCTTGGCTGACGGCGAAAAGATACGCATCCTCATCGTCGACGACATCGCCGATACGCGGGAGAACCTCGCCAAGCTGATCGGGTTCGAACCCGACATGGAGGTCGCCGGCACCGCTGGCGGCGGGCAGGAAGCCGTCAACATGGCCAAGCAGCACCGGCCCCACGTGATCCTCATGGACATCAACATGCCCGACATGGACGGGATCACGGCCACCGAGATCATCTCGAACACCGTTCCCGAGTCGCCGATCATCATGATGAGCGTCCAGGGCGAGCAGGACTACCTCCGCCGGTCGATGCTCGCCGGAGCGCGCGAATTCCTGGTGAAACCGTTCTCCGCCGACGAGCTCATCAACTCCATCCGTCACGTGCACGAGCTCGAGAAGGTGCGCCGCGCGCGTTACGCGCCGGTCGCCCCGGCGGCGCCCGTCGGCGGGCCCGCGGTGGCCCAGCCGGGGCGCGATATGGGGAAGATCATCACGTTCTTCTCGCCGAAGGGCGGGGTGGGCCGCACGACCATCGCCACGAATCTCGCGGTCGCGCTCCACCAGACGACCCAGAAGCCGGTGGTGCTTGTCGACGGCAGCCTTCCGTTCGGCGACATCGCCGTGATCCTCAACATGAGCCCGAAGGCGAAGACGATCGCCGACCTCATCGGCTCGTTCGAGTCGGCCGACTCCGACGTCGTCGAGTCGATCCTCGTGCAGCACTCCACCGGCATCAAGGTCATGCTCGCGCCGCCGACGCCGGAGTCGACGGAGCTCATCACCGGTGCGCACATGAAGCACGTGCTCGAGCTGCTGCGCGAGCGGTACGCCTACATCGTCGTCGACACCTGGCCGTCCTTCCAGGAGCAGGTGATCACGATGCTCGATGTCGCCGACGTGATCCTGACGCTCATGACGCTCGAGATCACGAGCCTGAAGAACGTCCGGGTCTTCATGGAGGTCGTCGAGAAGCTCGGATACGACGAGGCCAAGGTGCAGCTCGTCGCGAACCGTAACGACAGCTCCGGAGGCATCAAGGCGTCGGACGTCGAGGCGAGCCTGGGCCGCAAGATCCCGCACACGATCGTCTCGGACGGCCGGACGCTCGTCCTGGCCGTCAACCGTGGCGTCCCCTTCGTGATCAGCCACCGGGATAGTCAGGTCGCGAAGGACATCTTCTCGCTCGCGCAGAAGATCGCCGCTTCCGAGGCTGCCGCGCCCGCCGGGGCCGGCAAGCAGGCGCCGGCGCGCGGCGGGCTCAAGCTGTTCGGAGCCCGTTAGCCTCGGCCGCCTTTTAGTCACCGGTCTGATCCCCCGGAAGAGCGGTCAAAGTCCCGTCTGGTGGACGTAGACTCATTCGCCGAGGGAGCAGGCGCCCACCATAACGGGAGCCGGAGATGAGGGTTTCTTAGGACAGATGTCACTGCTTAGGCGCATCGAAGGTCAGCGTCCCGCTGGGCAGCAGCCCGCCGCGCCCCAGGCACCGGGCAGCCCGCCGCCCCCGGGCGGACCTCCCAAGCCACCGAGCGAAGGACCCCTCACGCAGAGCGCGGCCCCCGCGCGCGACGCGAACCGTGACGTGCGCATCAGGCTTCAGACGCGGATCATCAACAACCTCGACCCGCGCCTCGATCTCGGCGACGCGAAGGCAGTTCGCTCGAGCATCGAGGAGATGTTCAACAAGTTCATCGACGAGGAAGGCGTGGTCGTCACGCGCGTCGAGCGTCAGAAGATGCTCGAGTCGATCCTCGACGAGATCCTCGGCTTCGGCCCCATCGAACCGCTCCTCAAGGACGACACCGTCACCGAGGTCATGGTGAATGGCCCCTTCCGGTGCTACGTCGAGCGCAAGGGAAAGCTGCAGCTCGCCGACATCACGTTCCAGAGCGACGAGCACGTCATGCGCATCATCGAGCGAATCATCGCGCCGATCGGACGCCGCGTCGACGAGTCGAAGCCATATGAGGACGCGCGTCTTCCGGATGGCTCGCGCGTCAACATCATCATCCCGCCGCTCGCGCTCAACGGGCCGGTCGTCACGATCCGAAAGTTCCCCAAGTACCGCATCACCGTCGAGGACTACATCAAGTTCGGCACCGCGACGGCGGAGATGATGGAGTTCCTCCGCGCCTGTGTCGAAGCCCGCCTGAACATGTTCATCTCCGGTGGCACCGGCTCCGGAAAGACGACGCTCCTCAACATCCTCAGTGGCTTCATCCCCGAGGACGAGCGGATCGTCACGATCGAGGACGCCGCCGAGCTTCGTCTGGTGCAGGACCACGTCGTCCGTCTCGAGTCGCGCGCGGCGAACATCGAAGGCAAGGGCGCGGTCACGATCATGGACCTCGTCAAGAACTCCCTCCGTATGCGCCCCGAGCGCATCGTCGTCGGTGAGACGCGTGGTGGCGAGGCGCTCTCGATGCTCCAAGCTATGAACACCGGTCACGACGGCTCGCTGTCCACCGGTCACGCCAACTCGCCTCGCGACATGCTCGCCCGCCTCGAGACGATGTGCCTGATGGCCGGCGTCGACCTGCCCGCGCGCGCCATCAAGGAGCAGATCGCGAGTGCGCTCGACCTCATCGTGCAGATCTCGCGGCTCAAGGATGGCTCGCGCAAGATCACGAACATCACCGAGGTGCAGGGCATGGAGGGCGAGGCGATCGTCCTGCAGGACGTCTTCGTCTTCGAACAGACCGGATACGTCGAGGGCAAGGTCCAGGGCCGCCTGCGCCCGACCGGCATCCGCCCGAAGTTCAGCGAGAAGTTCGAGGCCGCGGGCATCAAGCTGCCGCAGGGCGTGTTCGGCGACATGACCGGGCTGCTGCGGTAGTGGAGTACGCCCTTCCCGCCGGGATGTTCGCCGGCGTCCTGTTCTTCTTCTGGGGCATCTCGACGATGCTGTCCGGCGGCGGCGCCGGCTCGGTGGAAGAGCGCATGGCGCGATACGCCGGTGGCAAGGCCGAGACCAAGGCCTCAGGCGGCAGGCAGGCCCGCCAGCGCAACGTCGTCGACCCGTTCGCGACGCTGTCGAGCGACGTCCAGGACAAGCGTTTTCGCATTCGCGTGCAACGTGACCTCGCGCGCGCGAACCTCAAGCTACGCGTCGCCGAGTACTACTCGATCCGCATCGGGCTCGCCCTTGGCCTCGGCCTCCTGCTCGGCGTTCTGCGCGACCCGCTCTCCGGCCTCGTCGGCGCGATCCTCGGCTACTTCGTGCCGCGGTTCTGGGTCTCTCGTCGCATCGGCGGCCGCCTGAACGCCTTCAACAAGCAGCTCGCCGACACGATCACGCTTCTGTCGAACTCCCTGCGTGCCGGATCGAGCTTCCTGCAGTCGATCGAGCTCGTCTCTCGCGAGACACCCGATCCGATGGGCGAGGAGATGGGCCGCGTCGTGCGTGAGGTCAACCTCGGCCTCGGCATGGAGGAGGCGCTCTCCAACCTGGTCCGCCGGATCCGTAGCGACGACCTCGACCTCATGGTCACCGCCATCGGCGTGCAGCAACAGGTCGGTGGCAACCTGGCCGAGATCCTCGACACCATCGCGTTCACCATCCGCGAGCGCGTCCGCATCAAGGGTGAGATCAACACGCTCACGGCTCAGGGACGCTACTCGGGCTACCTCGTTGCGTTCCTGCCGATCGGCATCATGATCACCCTGAACTTCATCAATCCGGAATTCATGCAGCCGCTCTTCACACAGCTTATCGGCCAGATCCTGCTCGCCGTCGGCGCCGTGATGATGATCATCGGCTTTATCGCAATCCAGAAGATCACGAACATCAAGGTCTAGAGATGGAAGCGCTTCTCTTCGCCGGTCTCATGTTCTTCGGCATCTTTGTGATCTTCCTCTCGATGGTCATCGGCTCGCAGCTCGATCCGGTGCAGGCTCGCCTCCAGCAGATCGCCGCCCGCCCGAGGACGCTCGAAGAGCTCGAGCTGCAGCGCCCGCTCTCAGAGCGGCTCCTCAAGCCGATCATCGCCGGCTTCTCGGGACTCGTTGGCCGCTTCTATCCTGCGAACACGGTGCGGAGCCTCTCGCTCCGTCTGAAGCGCGCGGGCATGGAGACGACGAGCACCGAGTTCTTCCTCGGCGTCAAAGGCTTCGCCTCGATCGTCGGCGGAATCCTCGTGTCCGGTCTGGTGAATGCGATCACGGGCGACCCGCTACAGACGCTGGCGGGCCTCGTCGGCGGCATCATCCTCGGCTTCATGGCGCCCGACTTCTATCTCTCGAGCCGGGCCGGCGGACGCGCGAACGCGATCATCGAACAGCTGCCTGACGCGCTCGACCTGCTCACGATCTCGGTCGAGGCCGGCCTCGGTTTCGACGCCGCGCTCGTGAAGGTCACCGAGAAGATGAAGGGCCCGCTCACGGAAGAGTTCAAGCGCGCCTCCGGCGAGCAGCGCGTCGGAAAGTCCCGTTCGGAATCACTTCGCGGCATCTCCGAGCGCGTCGAGGTCAAGGAGCTGCAGAACTTCATCTCCGCGATCATCCAGGCCGACCAGCTCGGTGTGTCGATGTCGAAGGTGCTCCGGATCCAGTCCGAGCAGCTGCGCCAGGACCGCCGCCAGCGCGCGGAGGAAAAGGCGGCGCGCGCCCCGATCCTCATCATGCTGCCGACGGTCGGGTGCATCTTCCCGTCGTTGTTCATCGTCATCCTGGCGCCCGCCGCGCTCTCCGCACTCTCGTCCTGCGGGTCCTTCTAAGTCCGAGCCACGCGCCTTCGCGTCCGCAACATCACCAGAGGTACGGTCCTCGCATCCGATTGCCGTGTCGCGGATTCGTTCCTGTCGCGCGGCCTGGGACTCATCCCGCGCTCGAGCCTTCGGCAAGGCGAGGGACTCCGGATCACGAAGACGTCTTCGATCACGATGTGGCTCATGCGTTTCGCGATCGACGCGGTGTTCGTCGATCGCTCCGGGCGCGTCGTGCGCGTGGCCGAGCGGCTTGCCCCATGGCGCACCGCCGTTATCGCGCGCGGCGCCGCCGAGGTCATCGAGCTGCCCGCCGGAACCGCGGCCGAGACGCGCACGCAAGCCGGCGACGACATCGTCTACGAGCCCGCGTGATCTCCAAAGCCGCCGCGGACGCCGCGCTCGACCTGCTCCTCGCGCCGCGCTGCGCCGGCTGTGGCGCCGCGGGCAGCTGGCTGTGTCTGGGGTGCCGCGAGCTGTGCGAACCCGTGCGCCACGGTCGCGTCACCGCCGCGGGCACGTATGGTGGCGCGCTCCGCGAGGCCATCCACCGCTTCAAGTACGGCGGCGAGCGCGCCCTCGCGAACGAGCTCGGCGCGCTGGTCGCGGCGCGCGTCGCGAGCGATCTCGCGACGGGCATCGCCCTGGACGTCGTGGTGCCCGCGGTCCTGCACCGCGAGCGGGCTCGGTCGCGCGGCTACGACCAGGCCGCGCTGCTCGCCGCGGTCGTCGCCGAGCGCACCGCGCTGCCCCTGCGCATCCCGCTCCGCCGCATCCGCCGCGCCGCTCCGCAGGTCGCCCTCGAC
>JBKPCZ010000204.1:0-2695 GCA_046727665.1 Chloroflexota bacterium | reverse complement strand
CGAGATGGGGTAGTAGGTCTGGAACGAGCAGCCCGCCTTCAGCTTCGCGATGGCGGCGATCTCGTAGCCCTTCGCGAGGATGCGCGCCTTCGAGTCGGGGCCGGGCCGGAGCGTGTACGGGAACTCCTTCGCGTCCTCGTGCTGCCGCACGTGCTCGAAGGCGAGGCGCGCGGCGCGCACGTTCAGCTCGCCGACCTCGGAGCGCTTGCCCTTGAACTGGCTGCGGATGACCTCGGCGACGAGGTCGAACGGGTAGTCGCAAAGCGCGAGCGACGCGCCGAGGCCGACGGTGTTCTTCATGACCTCGTAGCGCCGAGCCTGCTCGCCCTTGCCGACCTCTTCGAGGGCCTTCTTGATGATCTCCATGAACGGGACCGGATAGAAACGGAGGTCCGGCCGATTGCTGTCCTTGGGCTGGAACTCGACCTCGCTGTCGTAGATGACGCCGCCGCCCTTGTTGATCTCGTGAAGGTGGCCGAAATGGGTCGGCCAGCGACGATGGTGTCCGTCGCCCGTCAGCGTCTCGTCGTCGAGCGCGACGAGGATGTCGGCGGTGTCGCGGTACGAGCGGATGTCGTCGTCATCGACTCGCACCCGATAGAAGGAGTGCTTGCCCATGATGTTCGAGTGGTACTCGATGTTCGCGTAGACGCGTAGACCGGCCCGCGAACAGGCCTTTGCGAACACCTCGGCGGAGGCGTTGATGCCGCTCCCCTGGGGCCCGCCGATCATCCAGGTGAGCCGATTGTTCTGCACTCGGAACAACTATTCTACGTCGTGATGGCCGTGCGTCGTGAGAGAGACACTCTCGGAGAGATCGACGTTCCGGCCGACGCGTTGTGGGGCGCGCAGACCCAGCGGGCGATCGAGAACTACCCGATCTCCGGATACAAGGCGTTCCCCGCATTCGTGCGCGCGATGGTCCGCGTCAAGCGCGCTGCGGCGCTCGCGAACGCCGAGGCCGGTCGGCTGGAGCCCAAGCGGCGGGACGCGATCGTGGCCGCCTGCGACGAGATCCTCGCCGGAAAGCACGCGGCAGAGTTCGTTGTCGATGTGTTCCACTCCGGCGCCGGCGTGTCCTTTCACATGAACGTGAATGAGGTGATCGCCAACCGCGCGAATCAGATCTGCGGCGGCGCGCTCGGCACGTATGAGCACGTCAATCCGAACGATCACGTCAACATGGGCCAGTCCACGAACGACGTCACGCCGACGTCGATGCGTCTCGCTCATCTCGAGCTGACGAAGGCGGTGTGCGAGGAGCTGGACAGCCTCGCGGACGCGCTGGCCGCGAAGGCCGCGCAGTACCCCAGTGTCGTGAAGCCGGGCCGGACGCACCTGCAGGACGCCGTGCCGATCACGTATGGCCAGGAGATCGGCGGGTGGGCGGTGCGGATCAGAAGCGCCGCCGCTCGGCTGCGTGCGGGCCGTGCGGAGCTGTGCGAGCTCGGCATCGGTGGCACGGCGGCGGGCACCGGACTCAACGCCGATCCGGCGTTCCGCGAGCGCGTGTGCCGCCATCTCGCCGAGTGGTACGGCGAGCCCATCGTGCCCGCCAAAGATCTCTTCGCGTCGATGCAGTCGATGGCCGCGTTCGTCCGCATCTCGAGCGGCATGCGCACCGCCGCGATCGAGCTCTCGCAGATCTGCAACGACATCCGCATCCTTGTGTCGGGGCCGCGCACCGGCTTCGGCGAGCTCGTGATCCCCGCCGTTCAGCCGGGGTCCTCGATCATGCCGGGCAAGATCAATCCCGCGATCGCGGAGATGGTCAACCAGGTCTGCTTTCAGGTCATCGGGAACGACACGACGGTCGCATGGGGCGCCCAGGCGGGGCAGCTCGAGCTCAACGTGATGATGCCGGGCATCAACTACGCGGTCTGCTTCTCCGCGACGATCCTCGCGAATGCGATCCGCCAGCTACGCACGCGGACGATAGAGGGCATGCGCGTCGACGAGGACCGCGTCAAGGAGCTCATGGACTCCAGCCCGTCGCTCATCGTGACCGCGCTCACGCCGCATGTGGGATATGCCAAGTCGGCGGCGCTCGTGAAGCGCGCCCTCGCCGAGCGGCGGCCGCTCGTGGACGTCGCGCTCGAGGAGAAGGTCATGCCCGAGGAGAAGCTGCGCAAGGTCCTCGACGCGCTGCCGATGACCCGCGGCGGCGTGCAGTGACCGACGGGCCGACGATCGACGGGCACAGCGGATCGGTGCGCGTGCGCAGCACCGTCGCGTTCGAGGCCAAGCAGAAGATCCCGTACTTCCTCGGCATCTCCGGCAAGACCGCGGGTGCGAAAGACCTGTCGCTCAACCTCATCGTCGTGCCGCCGAAGGGCAAGGCCGAGCCGCACACGCACAGCGAGTTCGAAAGCGCGATCTACGTCATCAGCGGTAGGGCCATCCACCACTGGGGCGACCAGCTACAGCACTCGATGGAGACGCGCGCCGGCGACTTCCTGTTCGTCGCGCCCGGCGTCCCGCATTACCCCGAGAATCCGTACGACGAGCCGGTCATTGCCGTCGTGGCGCGCAACGACCCCGACGAACAGGAGCACGTGATCCCGTTCGCGTCGCCGTGATCGCGGGAGCCAGGAGCTAAGGGAGCGAGACCGAGGCCCGGTAGTCGCCGTCGCCGCCGTCCGCGAATGTGAACGTGCCGACGAACTGGATCGTGCCGCTGGCCCCGGCGAGGCCG
>JBKPCZ010000203.1:0-5626 GCA_046727665.1 Chloroflexota bacterium | reverse complement strand
AGGCCGGACCGCTCGCGGCGATCGAGGGACCCAAGCTGTGGAGCACCGCGGCCGCGCTGCCCGATGACGAAGGACTCGGCTCCATCCTCCGTGCGCTGTTCGGTTATCAGGACGAGCCCACCGTGATCGAGGTCGTCGCGTACCTCGCGTACTTCGTCGTCGTGTGGGTGCTTTCGAAGACGAACATCGTGCGCCCGGCCGTTCCCGTGACACCTGAGGTCACTCGAACCGCCTGATCACCGCGCGACCACAACGCGCGCACCGTAGCGACGTTCTAGATTTACCCAGATGTTCACGAAGCAGATCGGCATCGACCTCGGCACGGCCAACGTCATCGTCTACGTCCGAGGGAAGGGCATCGTTCTCACCGAACCGTCGGTCGTCGCGCTCGTTCACGACGATGGTTCGCCACGACCCCGCATCGTCGCGGTCGGTGAAGAGGCGCGGCTCATGCTCGGTCGCACGCCGGGGAACATCACCGCGCAAAAGCCCATGCGCGACGGCGTCATCGCCGACTACGTCATCACCGAGCACATGCTCAAGCACTTCATCGACAAGGTCTGCGGTCGCATCCGCATCTTCCACCCGGAGCTCATGATCTGCGTGCCGTCGGGCGTGACCAGCGTGGAGCGTCGCGCGGTGAAGGACGCCGCCGTGCGCGCGGGCGCGCGCGTGGCGCATCTCATCGAGGAGCCGCTCGCCGCGGCCATCGGTGCGAACATCCCGATCTCTGGCCCCAGCGGGAACCTCATCATCGACATCGGCGGCGGCACCGCCGAGATCGCCGTCATCTCGCTCGGCGGCATCGTGGTATCGCGTAGCGTCCGAGCCGCGGGCAACAAGCTCGACGAGGCGATCGCGAACTTCGTGCGCAAGCGCTACAACCTCATGATCGGCGAGCGGACCGCCGAGGACGTGAAGATCCAGATCGGCTCCGCGATGCCGATGGACCAGGAGCTCACGATGGAGGTGCGCGGACGGGATCTCATCGCCGGCCTGCCGCGCACGATCACGATCGGAAGCAACGAGGTCACCGAGGCGATGGATCCGGTGCTGCAGCAGATCATCAGCGCGGTGAAAGGCGTCCTCGAGGAGACCCCGCCCGAGCTCGCGTCCGACGTCATCGACAAGGGCATGGTGCTGTCCGGCGGCGGCGCGCTCCTGCGCAACATGGACAAGCTCCTGACGCAGGTCACCGGTGTCGCCTGCTACGTGGCGGAGAATCCGCTCTACTGCGTCGCGAAGGGCACCGGTCTCGCGCTCGAGCACATCGACTTCTTCCGCAGAAGCCTCGTCACCGTCCGCTAGAGAGCGTGACCGCGCGCGTCGACGTCCTCGGGGTCGGTTTCGACCGCGTCGACCTTGCCGGCGCCGTCGCCGGCATCCTGCGCCGGCTGGATGCGGGAGCACGCACGTTCGTGATCACCGCGAACCCGGAGTTCATCATGCTGGCCCGTCGCGATCATGCCCTCGCCGCGATCGCGCGCGGCGCGGACATCGTCGTCGCGGACGGGAGCGGCGTGGCCGCGGCGTCCCGGATGCTGCGCGATCCTCTGCCGCGCGTGCCCGGCCGCTTGCTCGTCGACGCGCTCGTGCCGCATCTCGCGCAGCGTCGCACGTCGGTCTTCTTTCTGGGCGCGGCTCCGGGCGTCGCCGAGCGCGCCGCGGCCGAGCTGCGCCGCCGCGCGCCGGGCTTCGTCGTCGCGGGGGTGCACGCGGGTTCGGCCGATATCGAGCACGACGATCAGTCCGTCGCGCGCGTGCGCGAGAGCGGCGCGCAGGTGCTGCTCGTCGCCTATGGCATGCCGAAGCAGGAGCGATGGATCGCGCGCAATCTCGCCGCGCTGCCCGCCGTGCGAGTCGCGATCGGGGTCGGCGGCGTCTTCGATCAGCTCGCGGGCGTGCAGAAGGTGCCGCCGCCCGCGCTGCATGCCATCGGTCTCGAGTGGCTGTGGCGGCTCGCGCTCGAGCCGCGGCGCTGGCGCCGTCAGCGCGTGCTCCCGCTGTTCGCGCTGCTGGTGCTGCGCAAGCGCCTGTTCGGCCGATGAAGGTCGCGCTCGCCCACGAGTACTTCGCCGCGCATGGCGGGGCCGAGCGCGTGGTCGACGTGCTGCACGCGATGTGGCCGGAGGCGCCGGTCTACACGTTCTTCCATGACCGCGGGCGCTACGGCGATCTCGCGGGCTGGGATCTCCGCACGAGCTATCTGCAGCAGTTCCCGATCGGTGGCGGCGTGCATCGCGTGCTGCTGCCGCTGTATCCGAGCGCCGCGCGGGCCCTCCGCGTCGCGGACGACACGGACGTCGCGCTCGTTTCCACCAGCGCGTTCATCAAGGGACTCCGGCTCGCCGACCGCACGGTCGAGGTCGCGTACTGTCATTCGCCGACGCGTTATCTCTACGACTGGAGCGAGCAGTACCTTCGCGAGGAAGTTCCCGCGCCGCTCCACGGGGTCGTGCGTGCGCTCCTCGTGCGGCTCCGCGACGAGGACTGGCGTATGGCCCAGCGGGTCGACGTCTGGGTCGCGAACTCCGGCGTGGTGCAGGGCCGCATCATCAGCTACTACGACGTCGGTTCGGAGCGCGTGACCGTTCTCCATCCCCCGGTCGATGTCGAGTCGTTCAGCGCCCAGGCGGAGCGCGGCGACTTCTGGCTCTTCGTTGGTCGTCTCTCCGCATACAAACGCGCGGACATCGCCGTCCGGGCCTTCGCGAAGCTCGGCATGAGACTGATGGTCGTCGGCGAGGGTCGCGAACGCGAAGCGTTGGAGAAGATGGCCGCGGACAACGTCGCATTCACCGGCCGCGTCGACGACGCCACCGTGCGTCAGCTGCTCGCCGTGGCCCGAGGTCTGATCTTCCCCGCCGAGGACGACTTCGGGATCGTGTGCGCCGAGGCGCTCGCGTCAGGTGCCCCGGTCGTCGCGCTGGGTCGAGGTGGCGCGTTCGAGATCGTCCGTGATGGCATCGACGGAATGCTGGTCTCGGAGCCGGACCCCGAAGCGTTCGCGGAGGCCGTGCTGCGTGTCGAACAAAGGAAGTGGGATGTCGAGGAGCTGCGCGGCTCCGCGCGTCGATTCGATGTGTCACGATTCCGAGACCGCATTCGCGCGATCGTCGAAGAAGCGCATGCGCGCGGGCGGACATGGCAGGGGACCGCATGACCAAGCTCAAGGTCGACATGCATACGCACAGCGAGTATTCGCCGGACAGCCGCACGCCCCTACGGGTGCAGGCGGCCGCGATCAAGGCGGCCGGCCTGCACGTCGTGTGCGCGACTGATCACAACACGATCGAAGGCGCGCTGCGTCTGCGCGAGCTCGCCGACGGATTCCGCGTGATCGTCGGCGAGGAGGTGAGCAGCCGCGACGGCGAGATCATCGGTCTCTTCCTCGAGAAGCCGATCGCGCGCGGTCTCAGCGCGCAGGAGACGATCGCGCGCATCCACGACCAGGGCGGCCTCGTGTCCGTCCCGCATCCCTTCAGCCGGAACCGGATGTTCCACCTGCGCCGCGCGGTCCTCGAGCAGGTCTGGAAGGACATCGACTGCATCGAGGTGTTCAACGCGCGCGAAGCGTTCACGCAGGACAACCTGCGTGCCGCCGCGTTCGCTGGGGAGAAGGGCCTCCCGGGCGCCGCCGGCAGCGACGCGCACCGCCCTTCGGAGATCGGGCGCGCCTGGGTCGAGGTCGATGAGTTCACCGGGCGCGACGACTTCATCGCGGCGCTGCGCGGGGGCAGCGTCATCGGCAAGCTGACCGGCAACTACATCCACGTCCTGACGCGCCTCGACGTGCTGCGAAATTGGTGGAGCCGACGGCGACAGAAGAGCCGCACGTGAAGCGCGCACCCCGGTCGCAGCCCGAGGGCCAGGCGCACATCGAAGACCCAGCCCTCCAGCAGCTCGTCGAGGTCGCGGAGCACACCGACGACGTTGCGGTACGCCGACAGCTTTTCGGGATGCGCGAGCTCGTGTCGACGATCATCCCGCTGGTCCTCATCGCGCTCTTCGCGCGGAACGTCAACTGGTCCGAGGCCGCCGCCACGATCGCCGGGTCCAACATCTTCCTCGTCGGCTGCGCGCTCGCCGTCTATTACGCGACGTTCCCGCTGCGCGCCGCGCGGTGGGCGCGGCTGCTGCGAGAGGGCGGCGCCGACCTCGGGTGGCGCGACCTCCTCCGCATCCTCATGCTCGGGTGGTTCGTCAACAGCCTCGTCCCCGCGAAGCTGGGCGACCTCTACCGCTCGTATCTCGTGAAACGGCGGTTCGGCATCTCGATGTCACGCACGGTCGGCGTCGTCGTCGCGGAGCGGCTCCTCGACGTCGTCGTCGTGTTCGGGCTGCTCGTGGTGGGCGGGTACGTCGCGTTCGGTCGCACCGTGCTCCCCGATCTGTGGATCGTGTACGCGACCGGCGCGGTCTTCGGGCTGCTCATCGCGATCGGGCTCGTCGCGATCTACGCGCTCGGACCGAAGATCGCGCGTTTCTTCCCCGGCGAGGTGCGACGCATCGGGCGCCTGTTCCGCGAAGGCGTGCTGCACAGCTTCCGCGCGCTTCCGGTGGCGGCCGCCTTCACGCTCGCCATCTGGGGCGCCGAGGCGATGCGCCTCATGTTCGTGCTCTGGGCGCTCGGCCTCGAGCTGCCGGCGTCCGGCATCGTCTTCGTCGCCGTCGCGACCTCGCTGCTGACGACCGTGCCGCTCACGCCGGCGGGTTTCGGCTTCGTCGAGATCGCGATGGTCTACGTCCTCACCGAGGGCTTCGGCCTCTTGCAGTCGGACGCCGTCGCGGTCGCGGTCCTCGACCGCGCCGTGAGCGTCTTCTCGGTCATCGTCGTCGGCGCGATCGTCTACGCGCGGACAGAACGCTCGGAGCGAGTCGGGGGGTAGGAGGCGAAGGAACGGTGCGCCGCACTGGCTGAGCGGAGAGCAGGCCGACAGCGGCGGGTGCCTCTCGAGCGAAGTTGAGCCCGCGAAACTCCTGCAGGGAACCGCCACTCGGACGGAGCGGGCGAGTTTGAGCGAGAGAGGTACCCGCCGCTGGCGGCACCGCTCGCCGCTACCGAGCGTCTTCGGCCCACCACTAGACTCGCGCCGTGCCGGATGCCGCGGCCATCCGACCTCTGCTCATCGTGTCGGCCGCGGCACTCGTCGTGCGCGTCGCCAGCGCGGTCATCGTCGCGCAACCCGGCTACACCGATGCCTACTACTACTCCGTCGTCGCAAGCCGTCTCGCGCACGGCGACGGGCTCACAGCGGACTTCATCTGGAACTTCCTCGAAGCCCCCGACTTCGCCGCGCTGCCCATCGCGAGCCATCGCTTCTGGGTTCCGCTCGCCACCACGCTGCAGGCCGGCGGTATCGCGCTCCTCGGTGGACTCTTTGGTGAATTCCGCGCTGCGCAGGCCGCGGTGATCGCCGTCGCAGCGTTCCTGCCCGCCGTGACGTACGCCGCCGCGCGTTCGATCGATGTCTCGACGCGCTATGCGTTGGCCGCCGCGGCGGTGGTCGGACTCGGGGGCGTGTTCGCACCGGGCTGGGTCGCCGCCGACTCGTTCGCGCCGGCCGCGCTGATCGGCACGTTGTTCTTCCTCACGTACGCGCGCGCGGCGCGCGGCGCGGTCGCT
>JBKPCZ010000202.1:0-10165 GCA_046727665.1 Chloroflexota bacterium | reverse complement strand
GCTGCGTACAACCCGGCCAGGTACGGCACGAGGAACGACCAGCGCAACAGGCCGACCAGCTGCACCACACCCGCGATCAGCCCGAACGGCACCGATGCCCGCCCCAGTGGGTCGTCCGCGGTCAGCTCGCCGACGATCAGGGCAAGCGGCAGGAACAGCACGCCGACCAGGGCGAACGCGTACCAGAGCAGTACGAGGCGCCGTCCGCCTGCCACGAAACGACGGAGGATCTCGTCGGTCGGACGGCGGAGGATGTCCGGGTAATCGAATGCTCGCCCGAGCGCGATGAAGATGAAGTTGAACGCGACGGGCACGAGGACGAGCAGCAGCCCCGCCTGCGCCTCGAGACTCATCCCTTCACGCCGCCGACGCGGATGCCCTCGATGAAGTAACGCTGGAAGGCGAAGAAGACCGCGATCATCGGTATCGCGGCGACGGCCGCGCCGGTCATGAGCATGCCGAAGTCGGTGTTGAACTCTCCCTGCAGCGTCGCGAGTCCGACCTGCACCGGATACTTCGCCGGATCGCGCAGGATCACGAGCGGGAAGATGAACGCGTTCCAGTAGCGGTTGAAGGTGAAGATCGCGAGCACCGCGAGCGCCGGCTTCGACAGCGGCAGGATGATCCGCGTGTAGACCTGCCACTCGGACGCGCCGTCCAGGCGCGCCGCCTGCTCGAGCTCGCTCGGCAGCGTCTGGATGAACTGCTTCATGAGGAAGACGCCGAACACATCGGCGAGTCCCGGAATGATGACGCCGGGGTACGTGTCCAGCAGGCCGAGGGTGCGGAGGATGAAGAACACCGGGATGAGCGTCACCTGCGCGGGCACGGTGAGCGTGCTCACCACGAGCCAGAACATGAGGTTCCTTGCCGGGAAGCGCCGCTTCGCGAACGCGTACCCGGCCATGCTGTCGAAGAGGAGATGGAAGCCGGTGATGACGCCGGCGATCACGACGGTGTTCACGAGCCAGCGAACGATCGGCGTCGTCTCGAAGAGTCGCTGGTAGTTGCCGAGCGTGAGCTCGCGCGGCACGACCTCGGGAGGCACTTTCACGACGTACTGCGCCGGGCTGAGCGAGGTGAGGAACAGCCAGTACAACGGGAAGAGCGAGAGCAGCCCGGCCGCGAGCAGGACGAGATGGACCGGGAGGCGCTTCCTAATACTCGACATCGGACCGCAGCGAGCGGAACTGCACGACCGCGACGGCGACGGCCATGAGGAAGAGGACGACGGCCATCGCGCTGGCGAGGCCATAGCGGCCGAACTGGAACGCGGTGCTGTAAATGAGCTGGACGATGGTGATCGTCGCGTTGTTCGGACCGCCGCCGTTCGTCATCACGTACACGCGTTCGAAGATCTGGAACGCGAGGATCGTGTAGACGACCAGCAGGTACAGCGTCGTGGGCTTGAGCAGGGGAACGGTGATGTACCACCACTTGGTGAGCGCGCCGGCGCCCTCGACCTCGGCCGCCTCGTAGAGCTCCTTCGGCAGCGAGCCCATCGCCGCCGAATACAGCACGACGCCGCCGCCGGGGATGGTGAGGACGGCGCTCAGGATGACCGCGGCCAGCGCCTGGTCCGAGCTGCCGATCCAGAGCAGCGGCCCCTGCCCAAAGATACCGAGCACGGTGTTGGCGAGACCGTACGGGTTGGCGTTGAAGATCCAGCGCCAGACCATCGCGACGAGGATCGCCGAGTTCACCAGAGGCAGATAGAAGAGCGCGCGATAGAAGGTCTGACTCCGCGGACCGAGCGGCTGGATGAGACTGGCGACGACGAGCGCCAGCGTGAGCTGCGCGGCGACGACCACCGCCGAGTACAGGACCGTGTTGCCCAGTGCCTGGCGGAAGACAGGATCCTCTGCGAGCGTCACGAAGTTCTCGAGACCGATGAACTCGCCGCCGACGATGCGCGCGCTCTGGAGCGACAGGACGAACGCCTGCACGACCGGCAGCAGCGTGAAGACCGCGAACAGCGAGAAGGTCGGCAGGACGAAGAGATACGACCAGCCGTGACGCCGCAGCGCGGCGCGCACGTTATCGGCTATTTGTTCGCTTCGTCCAGCAGCTTCTGCGCCGTCGGCGCCACTTCGTCCAGTGCCTGCTTCGCCGTCTTCTTGCCCTCGAGGGCCGCGTCGCGAGCCGGTCGCAGGTACTTCTGATCGATCTCGGACCAGGTGCTGACGTTGGGCAGCACGTAGGTGAACGAGCCCATCTTCGCGACCTTCGCCTTCGCGGGGTGGTATTCGCCGTAGATGCCGGCCGCCGACGTGCGCGCGGCGGGCGCGAGCCAGTACTCGATCGGTGGGCTCATCTTGTTCAGGTCCGGACCGATGTCGGGACCGGTGAGGTACTTCGCGAACTGATGCGCGGCCGTCTTCTTGTCGGCGTCGGCCTGCTCGCGCACCGCGATGAAGCCGACCCCGCCCCACGCCGTCTGCGCCGTCTTGCCCTTCGGGAAGTTGGCGATGTCCCAGTTCGTGCCGTACTTCCACTTCGCGTCGGCGTTGAGCACGTTGATCATCGCGCTCGGCCGCTGGAGGATCGCGATCTCGCCGCTGATGAATCGCGCCTGCGAGTCGTTGGGGTTCAGCGTCAGGAAGTCGGGCGGCATGACCTTTTCCTTCGCCAGGGCGACCCACCGCTCAAGACCGCTGACCGCATCGGCGCTGTTGAACGTCCACTTCTTCACGTCCGCGTCGTACAGCCGGCCGCCGTCGATGAGCATGAAGGCGAACTCGTCATTCGCGTGCGCGAAGCCGTAGATCTGTTTGCCGTCGGCGCGCTTGAAGGTGAGCTTCTTCGCCGCATCGAGGAACTCCTCGTACGTCCAGCTCCCGTCCTTGGGCGGCGTGACCCCTCGCTCCTTGAACAGATCGAGGTTGATGTATTCGAACCACGGCACGATCCACAGCGGATACGCGACGACTTTGCCTTTGTACGTCGTCGCGGTGAGCGCGCTCGCGTTGAAGTCGCTCTTCTCCGCCGCGGTGAGCGGCGGCTCGGAGAGCTGACCCGCGGCCGCGTACTTGAGCACGTCACCACCGGTCGTGTGGAAGACGTCCGGACCCGCCTTCTGCTGGAGGATCGCGATGTCGAACTTCTGGTCAGTCTCCGGTCCGAACGGACCGCCCTGGATGGAGATCGTGAAGTTGGGGTTCCGCGCGCGGAAGCCCTTCACCGCTCCGTCCGACGTGATCGTCTCGGCGGTCTGGCTGCCCGGCGTGTAGTTGCGGCGCCACCATTCGATGCTGACGGGCTTCGCTGCCGCCGACGCGGACGCTGCAGGGCTCGCGGCGGTGGGTGGTGCTGCGGGACCGCACGCGGTGGCGACACCGACCGCGGCCAGCGCCTGCAGAAACCGCCTGCGATCGATCTTGATGCCGTCCTCGCGCTCCATCTCGTTCCCTCCGTGCGTACGTCGCGCTCGACTATACCTGCGGTGTGATCCTCAGCACGCGCGCGCTCAATCGGGCTCTGCTCGAGCGGCAGCTCCTGCTCGCCCGGTCGCGGATCTCGGCGCAGGACGCGATCGAGCGACTCGTGGGTCTGCAGGCGCAGGTGCCGACGGATCCGTACATCGGCCTGTGGACGCGGCTCGAAAGCTTTCGCGCGGAGGAGCTCGCGACGCTGATCGCAGAGCGTCGGGCCATGCGCATGGGACTCATGCGCGCGACCGTGCATCTGGTGACCGCGCGCGATGCGCTCGCGCTGTGGCCGGTCGTGCGGTCCGTCTTCGAGCGGACGTTCCAGAGCGCGCGCGGTGACGTCGGCGCACCGGCGTTCACCAGCCGGCTCGCGGGCGTGGACATGAAGGCGCTGCTCCGCGCCGGACGGAGGCTCGTGGAGGAGAGCCCGCGCAGCGCCGCCGAGCTACGGCCGCTGCTGAAGCAGCGTTGGCCCGAGCATGACGCCGTGGCGCTCGCCGCCGCGGTGCACTTCCTGTTGCCACTCGTGCAGGTGCCGCCGCGCGGTCTCTGGGGAGCGAGCGGACAGACGCGGCACACGTCGCTCGAGGCCTGGCTCGGAAAGGACCCGGGCGACGACGCGTCGCCGGACAAGGTGATCGTGCGCTACCTGCGTGCGTTCGGTCCCGCGACCGTCGCCGACGCGCGGATCTGGTCGCGCCTGGCCGGGCTGCGCGAGGTCTTCGAGCGTCTGCGGCCCAGGCTCCGCACGTTCCGCGACGAGAAGGGTCGCGAGCTCTTCGATGTCACCGACGGCGCGCTGCCCGATCCCGACGTGCCGGCCCCGCCGCGCTTCCTGCCGCAGTACGACAACGTCTTCTTGTCGCACGACGACCGCTCCCGCATCGTCCGCGACGACATCCGCTGGCAGCAGCGGTCGGTGATGGAGGGCCGGTTCGGGACCGTGCTCGTCGATGGATTCATCGCGGGGACCTGGAAGATCAGCCGGAAGGGCGGCGAAGCGACGCTGCGCGTCGAGTGTCTCGTCCCGCTGGGCAGGCGCGACATGGACGCCGTCGCAGAGGAAGGTGAACGGCTGCTCGCGTTCACCGACCCGGAGGCGTCCAAGAGCGTGAATGTCGCGCACAGCACGAAATCCGATGCGCGCTCGCGCGGTACTCAGAGCAGAAGCACCGGCAAGCCCGGTGACACACTTGAGGTCGTCGCCAAGAAGGAGAGCTGAAGATGCCCACGACGAAGGAATCGATCTGGGAGACCTTCCACATCGACGAGGAGGGCGTCGACCGCGTCATCGAGCGGATCAAAGCGCTCATCGACGAGGGGAACGCCCGCCGCCTGCTGGTCAAGACGCGTGACGGCGTCACGATCATCGAGGTCCCGCTCACGCTCGGCGTCGTCGGCGCGCTGCTGCTGCCGGTGTGGGCCGCGATCGCCGCCATCGCCGCGATCGTCACCGACGCGGTCGTCACGGTGGAGAAACGCACCGAGGAGAAGCACTAGCCCGCTGGTGCGCCACCGCATCGCGATCGGCGGCGTGCACATCGAGTCGAGCACGTTCTCGCCGCACCGCAGCGGCCCAGCCGACTTCACCGTATCGCGCGGCGACGAGCTTCTCGCGCGTTACGACCAGCTGCCGCGTCACGTGGACTGGCTGCCGCTCGTCCACGCGCGCGCGCTCCCGGGCGGAGCGGTCGAGCGCGAGTTCTACGAATCGCTGAAGGCGGAGCTGGTCGAGCGTCTTCGCGCGGCGCTGCCCCTCGACGGCGTCTTCCTCGATATCCATGGCGCGATGACGGTGGCCGACTTGATCGACGCCGAGGCCGATCTCGCCGCGGCCGTGCGTGCCGTGGTCGGACCCGCCGCGCTGATCTCCGCGTCGATGGATCCGCATGGCAACATGTCGCGCCGGCTGGCGGAGATGCTCGACCTTGCGACGTCGCATCGCATGTCGCCACATGAAGACGCGCCGCTGACGAGAACGCGCGCCGTCGCGAATCTCGTCGCCTGTCTCGATCAGGGCATCCGGCCGCTCAGGGCCTGGGTCCGCGTGCCGGTGCTGCTGCCCGGCGAGAAGGCGTGCACGCGCGACGAGCCGGCGCGCTCGATCTACGGCCGGCTCGCCGCGATCGAGCGCAGGGCGGGCATCGTCGATGCCGCGGTGTGGATCGGTTACGCCTGGGCCGACGAGCCACGCTGCAGTGCGGCCGTTCTCGTGACCGGCACCGATGAGGACGCGATCGTGCGCGAGGCGCGCGCCCTAGCGCAGTCGTACTGGGATGCGCGCGAAGACTTCACGTTCAGCACGGCGGCCGGCGATGCCGACTGGTGTATCGAAGCTGGGCTCAGCAGTCGCGACCGTCCGTACTTCATCAGCGACTCCGGCGATAATCCGACCGCCGGTGGCGCCGGCGACGTCGCCTTCATGCTCGAGCGGCTGCTATCGCATCCCGCGCTCGCATCGCGTACGGCGTCCGCGATCTGGGCGAGCGTCGTCGATCCATCCGGCGTCGCGCGCTGCATCAGCGCCGGCGAAGGAGCGTCGGTGGATCTCCGTGTCGGTGGCGCGTTCGGATCGCGCGAAGGCGCGAAGACCGCGCTGCGTGGTGTGGTGCGACGCATCGTCAGGGCCGATCCGGTCGGCGGCGATATCGCGGTCGTGGCCTCCGGTGGCGTGAGTGCGGTCGTCACCAGCCGGCGCAAGCCGTTTCACTTCATCCGCGATCTCAACGAGCTCGGCTTGGATCCCGCCGCGAACGATCTGACCGTGGTGAAGATCGGCTACCTCGTGCCGGACCTGTTCGATGCGGCGAAAGGCTGGGTCATCGCGCTGACGCCGGGCGGCGTCGATCAGGACGTCGTCCGTCTCGGCCACCGGAGCCTCCGTCGCCCGATCCACCCGCTCGACCGGGACATGACGGCCCCCGACCTCAGTCCGATCGTCATGCGCTGAGCTGTTCCAGCGGCCGAAAAGCGCGCGCTTCGAGTTGCAGAACGGAAGCAGTCCGCGCGCTCCACCGGGCCGCCCGAGGGGGCCCCGATGAGAAAACGGCCGACCGGCGTTAGTGGGGAGGTGAACAGCACCGAGGCAACCCCCGCGACCGCCGCCGGCGGCCGCCAGGTCGGCCAGGTCCTCGCGGGCCGTTATCGCCTTGGGGTGTTCAAAGGCGGCGACGACATCGCCGACGTGTGGCACGCGCTCGATCAGACCGACGAGAAGGTCGTCACGCTCGAGATCCTGCGCGACCGTGGCAACGATGCCGCGCGGCAACGCTTCCTCGCCGAGGCGCGGCGCATGGCGGCGATCGAACGGCCGTCGGTCATGCGTGTCGCGGGGATCCACGACGACGGATCGGACACGTTCATCGTGTTCGAGCATCTGATCCCGCTGCCTGTCGTGCTCACCGGACTCACCGGTGTCGCCAGCGATCCGTGGGCGGCCGCCAAAGCAGCCGACGAGAAGCCCGTCGTGAACCCGCCGGTCGCTCCACCAGCACCCACGGCGGTCGTGCCGACGCCGCCGACGCCGTCAGCGTCGCCGACGGTGTCAGCGCCCTCGTCGCTGGCGGATGTCGCGGGACCCGTGCGGTCCGTTGCGGCGCCGAACATCGCGGCCCTAGCGAGCGCACCCACCGCCGTCGACATCAACGTTTCCTCGCCGGCGGCGGCAGCCACGACGCATTCGCCGGAGGCGCTGCAGTCGGTGAGCAGCTCCGTCGCTTCGGCGACGCCCGACGTGTCGGACGCGATCGCCCGAGCGAAGGGCCTCATCGCGGACACCGGTCTTCTCACGCGCGCCGGCGCTCTCGCGCAATCCGTCCGGACCGAGGTCGACTCGGTCGTCGCGGAGGCTCGCGCGCTCGTGGGCTTCGATATGTCACCGCTGACGTCATTCCTCGCGCGCCTCACCGCGCGTGCACGCCAGCTCGCGAGCACTGTGTCGAAGCCAAACGTCCCGAACATGAGCGCAACGAGCGTTCCGAAGCTCACGAGCGTCTCGAAGATGCCCAGCGTCCCGAAGCTGCCCAGCCTCCCGAAGCTGCCGAGCCTTCGCAAGCTGCGGAGCGCTCCGAAGCTATCAAGCGCGCCGAGTCTTCCGAAGCCGCCAAACGTTCCGAAGCTGCCCGGTCTTCCGTCGGTCCACATCGCGCTTCCGGGGGGAAGCGCGGTGGCGCGCGTCGGCGCGGTGTTGCCCGGCATCGTCGCGCTCGGCATGCACGTGGTGTCGGGCGCAGGTCGGATCCTCGCGCGCGCACTCCGCAATCGCCTCGTGCTCGGTGTGGCCGCACTGCTCGCCCTCGCGGCCGTGATCGTCGTGTCGCCGCTCGACGATGTGATCGGCGGCGCTTTCCGATCGACGGCCGCGCCATCGGCGACCAACGCGCCGCCCGCCACGCTCGCGCCCGCGCCGTTCCCGCTTCCGCCGCTTGCCGCGTACGGCGCGACGTTCGAGGCGCAGGGCGCGTATCCGACGGCGGCAGCGAACGGCGCCGTGGAGTGGGTCGTCGCTCTTCGCAACACCGGCTCGGTGGGCTGGTACCGCGGCATCGACGGCGCGCAGGCGGCGCTCGCCCTGGCCGACGGCACCGGCGTGGCCGTGCAGTCGACGCCGTACGTCGCGCCCGGACAGGTCGGCTGGTTCGTCGTCCACTTCAAAGCGCGGGCGGAGCCCGGGACCTACACGGTGCCGCTCCTGCCGCGCATCGACGGTCGAGGGCCGCTGCCGGACCTCGGCATCTTCGCGGTCGTCACGGTCACAAAGAACCCGTAGCGTCGCGTCGTGCGACGCGTCCGCCGCGCTTTCACGCTCCTGCCGTTCGCGCTCGTCGCGGTGCTCGCCATCGGGATCGCGGTCGCCGGCCGTCTCTCCACGCATGACGCGGTGACCGTCGCATCCGCGACGCCGACACGCGCCGTGGCCTCGACGACCGCGAGCGCGAGAGCGGTTGGCGGGAGCCCGACGGCATCTCCGGCCGCGAGCCCGACCGCGGCCTCAGCGACTGCGACGCCGAGCCCGTCTCCGCCCTCACTCGTGAACGACGCGGCCGAGATGCTGCGCGTGCACAACGACCTCCGCGCCGCGGTCGGCGCGCCGGCGGTGAAAGAGGACCTACGCGTGACGCTCGCGGCGCAGCGGCACGCCGAGTACCTCGCGCTCAATGACTCGCTCGGCCACGACGAGACGCCGGGCGCGCCGGGCTTCGGCGGCGCGTCGGTGCGGGATCGGCTCGCGGCACAGGGATATACCGACGCGAACGCGAGCGAGATCGCGACGTCGTTCAGCTCCGGCACCGAGGGCGTGCGCTCGCTCTGGGTCCTGCCGTATCACCGCCTCGGTCTCATGCATCCGCACGCCGTCACTGCCGGCTGGGGACACGCCGAGATGGCCGGCCGCGCGATCACGGTCGGAGTGATCGTCTACGACTTCAATGCGCCCGCTCCCGATCGCGTCCGCGCGCCGGCTCCGAACCAGCGCGTCGCGGGAACGTACTCGGGCAACGAGGTACCGGAGGTCCTGCCAACCGGCGCGGCGCGGCCGGTCGGCTATCCGATCATGGTCGTCTTCTCGAGCGCGCGCGTCGTCGATCTACGGAGCGCCCGCGTGACGCAGGTGAACGGGCCCGACTTCGCGTATCACGTCGTGCCGCAGCTCTACGAACGTGACTACGTCGCGATCATCCCGGCGAGCCCGCTGGCTCCGGGACAGCGCTACCACGTGCGGCTCGAGCTTTCGGTCGCCGGCGTCGATATGGTGGACGAGTGGGAGTTCGACGCCGAGCGCTGACGCGCGCGCTGCTCGCCGCCACCGCCCTGCTGCTCGTGGCGGCGACGCCGGCGCCGACGCAGATGCCGGGGCCGCCATGCCCCAGCCCGGTCCCACCGCGACCCGAGGCGCGGCACGCCAGCGGCATCGCGCTGCCGACACCGCTGCCGCGCTGCTACGGAGCACCGGTCTACGAGCCGCTGAACACGGCACACAGCGACGCACGCCTGCTGGCGGAGAGCCACCCGAATGAGTTCGGGTATCCGTGGGCGGACCACGTCAAGCGAGAGCTCATCCTCTCGGTCACCGGTCCCGCGGGTGAAGCGCTGGCGCGTGAGTGGATCGCGTCCGGCGGGACGTACACGGCCGCGAGCGTCGGGAAGAGCACGTTCCTTCCGCAGCCCTCGGTCTCCGTGCGCATCCGCACCGTGCCGCGGAGCTATGCGCAGATCGGGAAGCTGATGGACGACATCATCGACGCGACCCGCGCCGGCCTACCCGACAGCGACGCGATCCGCAGCATCGGACCCGACTCCGAGCACGACCGTGTCGTGATCGAGGTCCAGTACCTCACCGACGCGCTCGCGGCCGCCCTCGCGTCACGCTTCGGCACCGAGGCGATCGCCATCCGTGTGGACCCCATGTCGGGACCGGGGTCGCTGATGGGACGTGCGGTCGAGGTGGGCGCGATCGATCCGCTCCTCGTCGCCGTCCTTCTCGCAGCGTCCGCTCTCGGCGTCGGCCTCGCGGTCGTGATCATGCGGCGGCGCGCCGCGGCGGGCTGACGATCAGAGCCGACGCGTGGTCAGCCAGAGCGAGCCTCGTCCGGCACTGACGCGGATGCTCGAAGCCGCCCTCGCCATCCTCCTTGCCGTGGTCGTCGCGCTCGCCGTCCTGTGGTGGACGCAGCGCAGCCTCATGTACTTTCCCGCGCGCGGACCCGTCGCACCAGCGCGAGAGGCGATCGGTGGTGCCG
>JBKPCZ010000201.1:0-3420 GCA_046727665.1 Chloroflexota bacterium | reverse complement strand
GCCGTGGCTTGGGCGGGGGGGGCCGGCCGGGGACGGGCCGGCCGCCGCACTCGGGCTCGCACCGGGTCCGGGCGCGCCGGGCGCCGCGCTCGGGCCGACGATCGTGCGCGTCTTCTCGGTCTTCGCGCCGAAGAGGAGGCGGCGCAGGCGGTCGAGCGACGTCTGCGTCGTCTGCAGCTCCGCCGTGACGAACGCAAGCGTGTCCATCGCGGCCTTCAGTTTCGCGTGGTCGTCCGGACTCAACGCCGCCTTGGTGCGCTCGACGATGGCGGCCAGCTCGTCGAACCGCAGCTCGATGGGCGGTGGCGCCGGCCGCGGCCCGGCCTTCTTCCGTCGCGGTCGGCTCAGGGCGTCGTCCTCGTCAAGCGATTGCGAAAGTCCTTCACGAGTGGATAGCCGAGCACCTCTTTGACCGGCCGGGTGGGCCGCATGGTCGACGCGTGGTGGCCGCGCCCGGTCGTGCGGCCCAGCCCGAGCCAATTCGCGGCGCGATAGCACGTGCCGCGGAAGCGCGCCGGATCGATGAAGGTCTCGAGGAAGTAGATCGGGTGGCCGTAGAGCTGCTGCCAATCCGCCGGCACGAGCCCCGCCATGCGCCCGAGCACGTGCGAGGCGAGGTGCGGGACCGCGACCCACGGCAGGATGAGAAACCGCGTGTTGTAGGCCACGAAGCGCACGTTGCGGCGCCGGGCGTCGGCCGACCACCCGATAAACCGATCGCGGGGGCCGAGGTGCCGCGGGGCCGAGGCCCACGCGACACACGCGAGCGGGCGGCCGGCGCCCCAGACCAGATACTTCAGGTGCGCGCCGACCGGCTGCTGGTACCCGAGATAGTGGTACTGCGCAAGCAGGCCGTTGAAGAGGCCCTCGTCGGCCGACCGCCGGACCTGGCGGATCTCCAGCGGGCGCAGGTCGCGCAGCGAGGCCGCGAGCGGGCTCGGATCCACGAGCACCGGCGGCGCGCTGGTGCGCGGCCGCCACGGTTTGACCGTGCGCCAGCGGGGCGGGGGCAGGACGAGGTGCCCGGCGCGGTGCAGCCACAAGAGCAAGCCGCGACAGACGGCATCACACGGCTGCCCGTTCGGCTGCGTCCACTGCCACGCGGCACAGACGGCGAAGGACACGGCGCGCCGGCTGAGCCGTGGCTGCGCCGCGAGCAGCGTGCGCAGGAACGCGAGGTCGGCGGGCGTGATCGGGCGGCCTCGATACCTCAGGAGCGCGTCCACGCTGAGGGAGCGTAGCAGCGCGCGCGATAGAACGCAAGTGTCCCGTTCGGCTATCCCGTCGCCACGCGCCGCCATACTGGGGCGGCATCGCGCGCCCGCGGATCGCCAGCCACGATCAGGCGCTGGAGCTGATGCGCCTCGAGCGTCGCCGCCGGCATCGCACTCGTCGGCCACCAGCGAAACCGGCCGCGGGAGAGCCGCTTGTGCGCGAGCCAGAACCCCTGGCCGTCATAGACCAGGATGCGCAGCGCCGTCTGCCGGCGATTGCGGAAGACGAACAGCCACCCCGAGAAGGGATCCGCCGCCAGCACCTCGCGACAGGCGTGGGCGAGCCCATCGATGCCCTTGCGGAAATCCACGGCCTCGACGCCCACGAGGATGCGCATCTGAGGCGTGATCTGGATCATCGGGCGCGGCCCCACGCCCTCTGCGTCAACGTCACGAGGTCGGCCACCGTCACGCCGGTCACCTCGATGCGCATGCGCCGGCCCCGCGGGGCTTCGAGCTTGATCACGCACGGCCCGAGCCCGGTCGGTCGCGCGGCGGGGAGCTCGACGAAAGCGGGCGACGGGACGCGATCAGCGCCCGCCGCGTCCAGCCGCTTCTGAAGCGAGCCGTAGTCGATGCGGAGCGACCGCGCCGTCGTGTACAGCCCGTGTTGCCGCGCCAAGGCGATGGCGGCCACCCAGAGCGCCGTGGGCATCGCTGCCCCACGATACGGGCGCGTTTCACGCCAGCGCGCGATACGGCGCCGCGTCTTCTCCAGGCCGATTGAAGCCGAGCTGTCGGTGGCCATCATCCGTCCGTCCTCCTCGCCCTCGCGAGTCAATGGATGGACGGACGGTAGCACGCGCGGTCAGGTCAATTCACGCAGGCCTACCGAAAGGACACGAGCGGCTGGCGACTAGGGCATGGAGGGGTCAGAGTACCGGGTGAGAGAATTCGGCCGTTTCCCGCGCCGAAGCATGACGCACCGCGAAGGCACTGGTCACCAAAATGGTAACCTCGGACCATGATCACCCGTTCTCATAACGCGTCACCGGGATGCCCGCGTCACGGCGAACCCTTCGATTTTCCTCACAGCGTCTCACGGCGTGCATCGAGCCAGCTTCCCAAGCTGGACATCGCCGGTTCGATTCCGGTCGCCCGCTCACTCTGACGGGGGGGTTACAGCACGCGCTGGAGCCCCCCGTCGTCAATGTTGCCCACCGCACTGCGTCAATGACGACGTTTGAAGCGACCGCATGCCCGCGCAGCGCGGCGGCGGAGTATGGAGCTGCGGAAGCGAACCGCCGGGACGGCCGCTGAGTCTTACGCAATCCGGCGTGCTGTATCTGGCGGGTCAGTGCGGAGCCGGCAATGTCGCGGATAACGCGGACCTGGCGGTTGAGTCGGCAGGGCGACTTAGCGCGAAGTCCGTGAGCTCTATGCCGAGCCCGTCTGGCGGTCGGCCGACCGCCAGACTGACCGTCGGCCCCCCCAGGCGCTCGAGGGCCGATCCGAATGGTGCCCCCTTCACGCCCACGAACGCATGGGCCTCGCGATACCGCCCGCGGACATCGCCCGCCACCCCGAGCGTCCGCAGAGCTCGAACCGCCGCGTCGGTGAGACGCCGCGCCCCCTCGTCGCGGACGGCGCCCGCGACGATCGTGCCCGGGGAGATAGCCGCGATCCAGGTCGCGAGCCGCACACTCGCGGTCACACTTTCGAACGTGTCGAACGCCGCCGCTGACACGAGGTGCCCGCCCGAGTCGAGCGCCACCAGGTTATAGCCCCGGCCATCCGGTGCCAGCTGCACGCCATTGAACCGCACCGAGGCGAGACGATGCGTCGGATCGCCGCTGCTGGAGACAGTGAGATCGCCCGGGCAGAGCACGCCGGTGGTCCCGATCCGATAGCGCGCGTCCAGCGCGGCCGATGGGCGCTGGTACCTGTGCACGAGCGCCACCACGTTCGGCCGAGCCTCGAAGAACGGCGGCTCGAGGCGCCGAATGACGATCGCCGGCTGGTTGAGCGGTACACGATCGACGACGCGGTCGTTCAAACGGATCTCGACGAACTGCTCGAGGTCCGCCACGGGCAAGCGGGGCCGCAGCGCGAGCGCGAGCATCGCATGTCTCCGCAGGGACTCATGAGAGACGGCCCGCTCGATCCGGTTCCCCTCCTCGGGGAGGGAGATGACCTGGTACAGATC
>JBKPCZ010000200.1:0-19438 GCA_046727665.1 Chloroflexota bacterium | reverse complement strand
GCGCACAAGAAGATCCTGGCGAGCGAGCTGTTCCGCTCGGGACAGGTGACGACGCACCTCATCGACACCGTCGGAGTCGACGCGCTCACGGCATAGCGCCCTAGACTCGCGCCGTGACGACGCTGGATCGCGCCGGCATCGAGGCGCTCATCCCGCACCGCGATCCGTTCCTCCTCATCGACCGCGTGATCGAGCTCGAGCCAGGCGTGCGCGCCGTCGCCGAGCACACCTTCACCGGCGAGGAGTGGTATCTGAAGGGTCACTTTCCAGGCAATCCCATCGTTCCCGGCGTGATCCTGGTCGAGTCGTGTGCCCAGGCCGCAACGGTGATGGCCATGTCGCTGCCCGAGTACCGGGACGGGCTCGGCCTCTTCGCCGGCATCGACGAGATGCGCTTCAAGCGCATCGTCCGGCCCGGCGAGACCGCGCGGTTCGAGGCCGTCGTCGACAAGATGCGACGCGGCTTCGCGCGGGTGAAGATCCGCGCATTCGTCGGCGATGAGCTTGCCGCGGAAGGCGTGATCCAGGCGATCTTCCAGCCGCGCGCCGCGACCGCCGCGAAGCAGACCGCGCCGTGAGCGGCGAGCGATTCATGCGCGAGCCGGATCCCGAGCGGATCCGTCGCATGGAGCGCCGTCCGGTCGTCGAGATCATCGGCGTGCCCATGGACCTCGGCGGCAACCGGCGCGGTGTCGACATGGGTCCGTCGGGCATCCGTTACGGCGGTCTCGTCGCGAAGCTCTCGGACATCGGCTTTCGCGTGCGCGACCGCGGGAACATCCGCGTCGCCGACCCCGACGAAGGTCTAGCGACACACGCCTACAAGAAGGTGGATGCCCAGCGCATGTTCAACGGTCCACGGGCGCACAACGTCGTCGAGATCGTGCGCGCGTGCGAGGAGCTTGCGACGGTCGTGGCCGACATCGCGCGCGCCGGCAACATCCCGCTCGTGCTCGGCGGCGACCACTCGATGGCGATGGGCACGCTCGCCGGCCTCGCGCGGGCGGGCAAGCGGCCGGGCGTGATCTGGATCGACGCGCACGGCGACATCAACACGCCGCAGACGACGCCGTCGGGGAACGTGCACGGCATGCCGTTCGCGGTCGCGCTCGGGCTCGCCGGCGATCCGTTCCCGGCCGCGCTCCGCGGCACGACGAGCGGCGAGAGCGGCGTGCTCCTCGGGCTGCGCGACGTCGATCCCGGCGAGCGCGACAACATCAAGAAGGCGGGCGTCACCGCGCTGACGATGGCCGACATCGATCGGCTGGGCATGGGACCGGCGATGGAGAAGGCGATCGCGGTCGCGGGGAAGGGCGACGGCATCCACCTGTCGCTGGACATGGACGCGCTCGATCCGGACGAGGCGCCCGGCGTCGGTACGCCGGTGCGTGGCGGCCTGACCTATCGCGAGGCGCAGCTCGCGATGGAGATGCTCGCGGCGTCGGGGAAGCTCCGGTCGGTCGAGATCGCCGAGGTGAATCCGATCCTGGACGAGAGCAACCGTACCGCGGCGCTCGCGGTCGAGCTCGTCGCGAGCGCGCTCGGAGAGACGATCCTCTAACGGG
This sequence comes from Chloroflexota bacterium, assembly GCA_046727665.1. Classification (GTDB taxonomy): domain Bacteria; phylum Chloroflexota; class Limnocylindria; order P2-11E; family P2-11E; genus CF-39. The sequence continues at coordinate 17,873 of JBKPCZ010000200.1, read as the reverse complement.
CTCGCGCGCTAGAGACGTTTGCGGTTGGTGACCGCGTGGTGCAGCAGCGCCGCGACTTCCACGTTGCGACGGTCGCGGGCGATATCGAGCGTCGTCAGCCCCTTCGCGCTCGTCTCGTTCGGGTCGGCGCCGTAGGCGAGCAGCAGCTCGGCCGCCTCGAGATCACCGGTGAACGCGGCCGTATGCAGCGGCGTGCCGCCCTCGCGGCTCTTGATGTTGGGATCCGCGCCGGCCTCGAGCAGCAGGCGGACGATCTCCGGCTGACACGCGCCGGCGTCCGTCGCGACCGCCGAATGCAGCGGCGTGAAGCCTTGATCGCGCGACGGCACGTTCGGCCGCGCGCCACGCTGGAGCAGCGCCTGCACGACATCACGGCGCTTGAAGAACGACGCGAGGCCGAGGGGCGAGTACCCGTCGCGGGCGACCGCGTTCGCGAGCGAGCCGTCTGCGTCGACCAGAGCGATGACGCGCTTCGCGTCGCCGGCGGTCGCGGCTTCGAACACGTCGAGCGCCGGCGCGTGGGAGAGGAGGGCCGCGGCGACATCGACCTTGCCGTGGTAGTGCGCGAGGAGCACGGCCGATGTGCCACTCTCGTCCTTCGTCGACGCGAGTGACGGATCGTCCTGCAGCATGCGGTCGACCGTGGCGCGGTCGCCTTTCTTGACCGCCTCGAGGAACTGCGCTGCCATCTCGTGCCTCCCCTGTTGCATTACTTAGCCTTGCTAACTAATATCACGGCGTGGCGAAGAAGGCAAGAGCGCCGGATCATTTCGCCCCGGAGCGCGCGCTGGCCGACCGCCTTCACTCGGCCGCGATCCACCTGCTGAGACGCGCGCGGCGTGGCGATCCGCTCACCGGCGCGACGCCGGCGCAGCTCTCCGCGCTCTCTGTGCTCATGAGCGGCCCGAAGACGCTCGGTGACCTGGCCGCCGCGGAGCAGGTACGGGCACCCACGATCAGCCGCCTCGCGACGGAGATGGAACGGATCGGACTCATCCGCCGGCGCGGCGATCCGGATGACGCTCGCGTCGTGCGCGTTGCGATGACCGCGAAGGGCCGGCGGGTGTTGGGGAAGGGTCGCGAGCTCCGTATCGCGGACATCGAGGGTCGCGTGCGCCGACTCGACCAGCGAGAGGTGGATCAGCTCGAGAGGGCGGTGGGGATCATCGAGGGAATGCTGCGCGACTGAGCGGCGTTAGCCTGTTACATCTACACCGGGGAGGCCGCGTGCAGCTACGTCTCCACAACACGCTCACGCGCCGCGTTGAGCCTGTCGTCGCCGCTCGCGAGGGCGAGATCCGCATGTACACCTGCGGGCCCACGGTCTATCGACCGGTGCACGTCGGCAACCTGCGCTCGTACCTCCTCGCGGACTGGCTGCGGCGCACCTTGGAGCTGTTCGGCCACCGCGTGACGCACGTGAAGAACATCACCGATGTCGGGCACATGCGGCAGGACGCGGTCGACCGAGGCGAGGACAAGGTCATCGCGGCCGCGCTCGCTGCGGGAAAAACGCCGATGCAGCTCGCCGCCTACTACGAGGCGGCCTTCCACGAGGACGAGCGCAAGCTTGCGATCCTCCCCGCGACCGTCTATCCACGCGCCACCGAGCACGTCGGCGAGATGGTCGCGCTCATCGAGCGGCTGATCGCGCGCGACCTCGCGTACGTCGCCGACGGCAACGTCTACTTCGCGGTGCGTCGGTTCCCCGGCTACGGTCGGCTGTCCGGCAATCTCCGTGAAGCTCTTCGTCAGGGCGTGCGGGCCGAGGTCGACCCCAAGAAGCGCGACGCGTCGGACTTCGCGCTCTGGAAGCGGGCCGAGCCCGGCCGCAGCGCGCTGGTATGGACGTCACCGTGGGGCGCCGGGTTCCCCGGTTGGCATATCGAGTGTTCGGCGATGAGCACGAAGTACCTCGGCGAGAGGTTCGACGTGCATACCGGCGGCGTGGACAACATCTTCCCGCACCACGAGGACGAGATCGCGCAGTCGGAAGGCGCGCTCGGGCATCCGGTCGTCGGCACCTGGGTGCACGGGCAGCATCTCCTGGCCGACGGCGTGAAGATGGCGAAGTCGGCGCGGAACACGCTCGAGGTCCACGAGATCGAAGCGCTGGGCCTGGACCCGCTGGCGTTCCGCTACCAGTGCCTCCTCACGCACTACCGCGCGCGGATGCATTTCAGCGTTGCCGCGCTCCGCCAGGCGGCCGAAGGGCTCGACCACCTCCGCCAGCGAGTGCGCGTGCTCGCCCAGGCCTCGGAGCCGGCGCGCACGCGTCCGGTCCTGCCGGAGCGCGTTCGCGGCGCCTTCGGCTCCGTCGCGCTCGACCGCTGGAACGAGCTCCTGCACGAGCGCCTCGCCGACGACCTTGACCTCCCCGGCGCGCTCGCGCTCGTCCAGGCCTGCGTCGCGGACGCGGACATCCCGCCGGCGGTGCGTCTCCGATTCGTCCACGACGCCGACGCCGTGCTGGGCCTCGATCTCGAGTCCGTCGCGCGCGAGCGGGCCGACGCCGCGCCCGCGGCGCTCGCGGCGGTCGCCGATCACGAGCGTGCCCGCGCGACGCGCGATTTCGTCATGGCCGACCGTTTGCGCTCGCGCTTCGATGGCCTGCGCGTCGACGACCTCGTGGAGGGTGAGATCGTTTCACGGGCCGATCGACGGCTCGCACCCCGGCGGCGCCGGACCATCGCTTCGCCGAACGAGCTGCCGGACGAGCGCGCCGAGCGCGCGGAGCGATCGTGGTCCGTCTGCGTGCTCACGCGCGAGTGGCCCGACGACCTCGCGCGCTGCGTGCGCAGCGTCCTGCGCTACATCCCCGCCGACGGCGAGGTCATCGTGATCGATCAGGGATCGAGCGAGGACACGAAGAGCCGTCTGGACCGGCTGGCGCGGGAGCCCGGCGTGCGCATCCATCACGCCGATCGCGATCTGGGCGAAGGCGCCGGCCGCAACGCGCTGCTCCGTCTCGCGCGTGGCAGGCGCGTGCTGGAGCTCGACCCCTCGGTCGAGCTCACCGGCCCGTTGTTCGCGGCGCTCGAGCGGGCACTCGACGACGGCGCTGGCGTCGTCGGGCCGTGGGGTCTGCGGACCAGCGACCTGAAGCACTTCGACGAGGTGACCGCTGGAGACTGCGACGCGATCCAGGGGTACTGCCTGGCCGCCGGGCGCGACACGCTGCTCGCGATCGGCGGCTTCGACGAGCGCTATCGGTTCTACCGCAACCTCGACATCGCCGTGTCGTGCGCCGTGCGCGAGCGCGGGCTCCGCGCGCACGCGACCGGTGCCCAGTTCGCAAGACGCCATCCACACCGCGCCTGGGAGGCGCTCTCGGACGAGGAGCGCGAAAAGCGCAGCCGCAAGAACTACGACCGCATGTACAAGCGCTTCCGCGGGATCTTGGCGTCGGCATGACGCGCGGCCCGCTCGTGCTGTGCGGCTCCGGCGAGTTCACGCCCGCCATGGCCGACGCCGATCGCGCGATCTTGACCGAGATCGGCCCGCGGCGAGTGCGCGTCGCGATCGTGCCGACCGCGGCGGGGCTCGAGGACACGCCGAAGTCCTGGATCGCGATGGGGACCGCTCACTTCGCCGAGCTCGGCGCGGACGCCGCCGGGGTCATGGTCCTGAATCGCGCCGACGCGGAGGATCCCCGGCACTCCGACTCGATCGCCAACGCGGACTGGATCTACTTCTCCGGCGGCAAGCCCGGCTACGTCGTGGAGACGCTCGCGGGCACGCCCTTCTGGTCCAACGTGGTCGCGCGGCATCGCGCCGGCGCGGTTCTCGCCGGCGCGAGCGCGGGCGCGATGATGCTGGGAAGCCGCACCTTTCACTTTCCCGACGGCGTCGATGAGACCGGTCTGCCGCGGCGCGTCGCGGTCCGCGACGCGCTCGGCCTGCTGCCCGGCATCCTCGTCGCACCGCACTTCGATGCCGTTCCTGCCGCGCTGTGGCGCACGTGGTCCCAGGTCTGGCCCGAACAGCATCGGATTCTCGGGATCGACGAGGACACGGCGATCGTCGAGCGCGGAGGTGGATGGGACGTCGTCGGAAAGGGCCGCGCGGTGGTCTTCCGTTCGCTCGACGACCATGACGTCCATCCGACGGGCGCGCGCTTCGACGGCATCCGCGTCGTCGACCGCTCACCCTAGACTCGACCGATGCGGAACGGAGAGCGCCGCCGCGTCGTCGTGACCGGCCTCGGCATGATCACGCCGCTCGGTGGCTCGGTCGTAAAGACATGGGAGGGCGTCCGGGCGGGCCGCAGCGGCATCGGCCCGATCACACGCTTCGACCCCACCGGTCTGGAGACGACCATCGGCGGCGAGGTGCGTGACTTCGACCCGCTCGAGTACATGGATCGCAAAGAGGCGCGCCGAGCCGACCGCTTCGCGCAGTTCGCCGTCGCGACGGCGTCACAGGCGCTCGCCGACGCGAAGCTCGAGATCACGAAGGACCTCGCGCCGCGCGTGGGCGTCGCGTTCGGTTCCGGGATCGGCGGCGTCAACACCGTTGTCGAGAACGTCCTCGCACACGCGAAAGACCCACGTCGCGTGTCTGCGTTCATGATCCCGATGATGATCATCGACATGGCCGCGGGTGAGATCGCGATGAAGTTCGGCGCCAAGGGTCCGAACATGGGTCACGTCTCCGCCTGCGCGTCGAGCGCGCATGCGATCGGCGAGGCGTCGGAGATGATCCGGCGCGGGCACGCCGACGTGATGCTCGCCGGCGGTTCGGAGGCGGGTCTCATCAAGATCTCGATCGCGGCCTTCAACCAGGCCCACGCCCTGTCGCGCCGCAACAACGCGCCCGAGAAGGCGTCGCGGCCGTTCGACAAGGGCCGCGACGGCTTCGTGTTCAGCGAGGGCGGCGGATGCGTCGTGCTCGAGGAGCTCGAATTCGCGCGCGCCCGCGGAGCCCGCATTCTCGCCGAGCTCATCGGCTACGGCCAGAGCGCGGATGCGCACCACGTGACCGCACCCGCCGAGGGCGGGGAGGGCGCCGTCCGCGCGATGCGCATGGCCATCGAGCGCGCCGGCATCGCGCCCACCGAGGTCGGGTACATCAACGCGCACGGCACCTCGACGCCGGCGAACGATGGGTCCGAGACGGCGGCCGTGAAGACGCTCTTCGGCGACCACGCGTACAAGCTCGCCGTGTCGTCGACGAAGTCGATGACCGGCCACACGCTCGGGGCGGCGGGCGCGATCGAGGCGATCTTCTGCGTCCTGGCGATGCGCGACGGCGTGCTGCCGCCGACCATCAACCAGGAAACGTCCGATCCGGTCTGCGATCTCGACTACGTCCCGAACACGATGCGGACGCAGCAGGTGGACGTGTCGCTCTCCAACTCGATGGGCTTCGGCGGGCACAACGCCGCGCTCCTCCTCCGGCGCTGGGCCTAGCGTTGGCCGACCCGAAGAAGCTGCGCGCCGACGCGAACGCCCTGGTGACCGAGCTCCTGCAGCGGCTGGGTGCGGAGGACGTCCAGCAGCTCGAGATCCGTCGCGGCGGGCTGCGCGTGAAGGTCAGCAAAACCACCCTGGCGGGCTCCGCCCCCCAGCCCCCGGCCGTGTCGGCGAACGGCGGCGCCGCGTCGCGCGTCACGGTCACCGGACCCGAGCCGAAGACGAAGGGTGAGCTGCCGACGGTGAACGCACCGCTCACCGGTGTCTTTTACCGGTCGCCCACGCCGCAGGCACCGCCGTTCGTCCAGATCGGAGCGGTGGTGAACAAAGGCGACGTCATCGCGCTCATCGAGGCAATGAAGCTCTTCAACGAGATCCGCGCGACGGCCGGCGGAAAGGTGACACGCATCCTTGCCGAGAACGGACAGCTCGTGCGTGCGCATCAGCCGCTCCTCGAGCTCGAGCCGATCTGATGGTCGCGGTCTGCGTGGTCTGCAAGACCGCGCTCGAGGCCGACCGCATCCGCCTGCGTTACGAGGGCCGCTATTACGAGTTCGACCGGCCCCGCTGCAAGCTCATATTCCAGGAGAACCCCGACCGCTGGCTCGACGCGCAGGGTGAGGTGCTCGAGAAGCCGCGCTAGCACCCTTCGATACAGTCGGGAGCATGCACCGAAGCCGCGCGTCCCTGGTCATCGGCGCCGCCCTCGCAGTGCTTGCGACCGCGTGTCTTCCACTCGCGGGTGTCCCGGCGATCACCGCGACGCCCGAGCTGTCAGCGTCGCCGGCGCTCTCGCCTTCGCCAACTTCTTCGGCATCGCCCTCGCTCTCACCTTCGCCACTCCCATCGCCGGCCAGAGATGTCCACGTGACGGCGATCCCCACGCTGCCAGCCGACCCGCATTTCCTTTCGGTCGGCGCGCAGGACACGACACGCATCCTGTTGTTCGACTCGGCGTCGACACGGCCGCCGGTCGAGGTGGTCCGCTTCGACCCGGCTCCCCCGGCTGGAGGCCCAGACGTCCAGGCCGTCGCTTTCGGCGCCTCCGCTGACGGCCGGGTCCTCGTCATCGCGCGCCGCTTCTCCGAGCAGCGGACGGTCCACTACCTCGTGCGGCCGCTCACGGGTGAGGTCGTCGTCCTGCTCACAGATCTCGCTCGCTCGTTCAGCACGCCGATCGTGTCGCCCGACGGCACGCGCTACGCATACGCGCGGCTCGGCGACGCGAACAGCACCGGCGTCTGGGTCGCCGATGCGCGCGCGGGTCCCGACCCGAAGCGCCTCGTCGCGTCGGATCCACAGATCGTCGGCTCGCCGCCCCAGCCGGTCGCGTGGTCTGCCGATGGCGCGTGGCTCGCGGTGACCATCTCCGACACCGGTGGGAGTCGAATGGGCGTCGTGCAGATCCAAGCGGGGGAGACCACCCTCGACGTGGGCAGTGGGCAGTTCACCGGCGGCAACGCCCGACTGCTTGGGCCCGGCCACTCCATCGACTGGCGTGGCGGCGAGAAGAACGTGCTCGTGACAAGCTCGAGGCATGCGTTCGGCGGGCGATCGGTCGTGTATCTCGCCACGATCGATGGCGGACGGTCCCGCGAGGTGTACGTGCCGGCCAGCGAGACGGTCATCGGTGACGCGCAGTGGCACCCGGCGCTCGACCGCTTCTTCGTATACGAGACGCCTCTCTGCTGTGGCGCGAACCGGCCGGCGACGGTCTGGATCCGAAAGACGGACGGCACCGGTACGAAGCTGTATCAGAATCCCTACATCGGCCTGCCCTGGTGGTCGAAGGACGGAGCGCGTCTCTGGGTCCAGACCGGTGGCGACGACTCCGTCAGCTCCCTGAAAGATCTGCTCTCGACGAGCCAGGTGATGTTCTGCCTTCGCTCGCCGACTCCGCCCTGCGCCTAGGGCCGCGCGTCAGCGGCACGGCCCACCAGGGCCGCAGATCGACGCGACGACGCGGCCGCCGGGCAGCTCGATGATGTCGAGATCGCCGACGCCTCGCGCACCCGTGCCGTTGCCGTGCGCGGCGGTGGCGTAGATCCGCGAACCGTCGCTGGACCACCACGCGTCCCAGATCTTCCGCGGTGACTCGACGCGCTTCGAGCTGTGGTCCGTGAGCGAGCGGGTGTACACGTCGGCCTCGGCGAACGGACCGTCCGAGACGGTGTACAGGACGCGATCGGCGGTGGGGTGCCACGCGATGGAGCCGAACTGCTTCGCCGCGAGCGGCTCGATGTCGTGGACCACGCCGTCGTTGGGGTCGACGGTGTAGACGCGATTCTCTCCGCCGAACGACCCCGCCGCGCCCGCCACGGCGAGATAGGGCGGCTTTCCACGCAGGCTCACCTGCGAACCCGCGCCGTTCCAGTACTGCGCGCCGTTCGAGTTGAGGAACACCGCGACCGTGGTGACGGTGTCGGTGCCCTGCGCCAGAACGATCGCGGTCCGATCAGCCGAGAGCGCGAGCGGATACCAGATCTTCGTCATGTCGCCGGGGTCCTCGTCCTCGACGAACAGACGTGTCGGGCCGCCCCTGGTATCACCAACACGCACTCCGTCGTGCCCGTGGAACGCGTAGCGCGCGCCGTCCGGGCTGATCACGCCGTGCAGCGGACCGATGGCCCAGATCTCGTCGTCCTCGTAGAGCAGCGTGGTGCGACCGGAGACGACGTCGATGAGATAGAGCGCGGATCGCGCGGCGGGCCCGACCGCGGCGACGAGGAGCCGCTTCCCGTCCGCGGACTCGCTGAATGGTGGCGCGTAGTACGGCTTCCCGGGCGAGCCGCGTGCGGCGACGACCTCCGTCAGGCTCCCGCTCGAGAGATCGACGAGCAGGATGCGGCCACGCTGCCCGTCGGAGAGCGCGACGTAGCGGTGGTCGGCCGGAACGGTGGACGCGTGCGCGACGACCGCCGAGATCTGTCCGGTGCCGATCGCGCTGGCGGCCGACGCCGTGGCCTGCGACTGTTCGGGTGGTGGGGCAGCGGAGCAGGCAACGGCCATGGCGACGGCGAGCGATGTCGAGGCGAGGCGCGTCACCACGATCACGACGACACCTGCATCCGACGGACCGCTATGGGCCAAAGAACGACGCCACCAGGTATCCGATCGAGAGCGAACCGGCGATGGCCACGACGCTCCACCCAAGCACGGTCGCGACGCGTCCGTTCACGGCATCGCCCATGACCCGACGGTCGGTCGCGAGCCGGAGGATGAACACCAGCACGATCGGCAGCAGCAGACCGTTCGCGATCTGGGCCGAGATGATGAGCGGGATGAGCGAGATGCCGGGGATGAGGACGACGACCGCCCCGAGCACGAGCAACAGCGTGAACAGGCTCATGAACACCGGCGCCTCGCGGAAATTCTTGCTGATCCCCGATTCCCAGCCGAAGGCCTCGCAGATCGCGTACGACGTCGAGAGCGGCATGACGACGGCGCCCAGCAATGACGCGCCGCACAGCCCGATCGCGAACAGCAGGCCCGCGCGCGCGCCCGCGAGGGGGACCAGCGCCTGCGCCGCGGCATCCGCCGACGTCACCTGGATCCCCGCCGGATAGAGGACGGTGCCGGTCACGACGATGATGAAGAACGCGAAGAGGCCCGCGAGCGCGGCGCCGAGGAACGTGTCGACGCGAGCGTAGGCCGCGGACTGCCGATCGACGCCCTTGTCGACGACGGACGCCTGCATGTAGAAGAGGAGATACGGGGTGATCGTCGTGCCGACCAGCGCCAGCGCGAACACGAGCGCCGACGGACTGCTCGGCAACGAGGGGATGAACCCCGACATCACGGTCGGCCAGTCGGGCCGCAGGATGAAGACCGATATCGGGTAGGCGAGGAACGCGAGCACGAGCACGAAGAGCACGCGCTCGACGATGCGATAGCTGAAGAACACGACCAGCGTCCATACGGCGAGCGCGGCCACCGGGACCGAGACGACGCGCGGCACGCCGAGGAGCTCGACGCTCGCCGCGATACCGGCATACTCGGCGACGACGTTGCTGCCGTTCGCGATGATGAGCACGATCATCGCGAGGATCGTCCAGCGCACGCCGAAGCGCTCGCGGATGAGGTCGGAGAGGCCCTGTCCGGTGGTGATGCCCATGCGCGAGCACATCTCCTGGATGACGCCGAGGCCGATGCTCGCGACGAGGAGGAGCCAGAGCAGAGAGAACCCGAAGTGCGCGCCGACGGAGGAGTACGTCGTGACGCCGCCGGCCTCGTTGCCCGCGAAACCCGTGATGACACCTGGACCGACGACCATGAGGAAGGCGGCAAGGGCGATCCGCCGTCGGGCCGCGCGGCGTCGGATCGCGCCGAGCGGTCGCGCGATGCCGGCGCCCCTCACCTAGCGATCGACCTGAGCGACCTCTTCTTCCAACCGCGCGGGAGCATGATGTCGACGACGTCGTCGACGGTCACGGTGCCGAGAAGCTTGCGTCGCGCATCGACCACCGGGAGCGCGAGCAGGTTGTACTTCGCAATGAGCGACGCAACTTCTTCCTTCGGCGAGGTCGCATCGACCTTGAGGACGTTGCGGTCCATGACGTCGCTGATCGGCGTGGAGGGCTTCGCGACGACGAGGTCGCGCAGCGAGATCACACCGTCGAGCCGGCCCTGGCCGTCCACGACGTACAGGTAATAGGTGAGCTCGGCGTCGGGCTGCAGCTCGCGGAGGCGATCGATGGCCGCGCCCGCCGTGAGCTGCGCCGGGAGCGCGATGAAGTCGGTGGTCATGATCCCGCCGGCGGAGTCCTCGGGGTAGGTGAGGAGCTCCTCCACGTCGGCCGCCTCGTCCTTCTGCATGAGGTCGACGAGCTCCTCGCGTCGCTCCTCGGGCAGGTCCTGAAGGAGGTCGGCGGCCTCGTCGGGCGCCATCTCGTCGAGGATGTCGGCGGCGCGCTCCTCATCGAGGTCGCTCACGATCGAGGCCTGCATCTCCGGCTCGACCTCGGACAGCGTTTCGGCAGCGGTCTCGATGTCGAGCTGCTCGAACACCGCGCGACGCTCGTCGACGGTCATCTCTTCGACGATGTCGGCGATGTCCGCTGGATGCAGCAGCGCGAGCTTCGTGCGCGGCACGGTCACGCGGACGTTCGCGTCCGATCCCGCGAGCGGCTCCACCAGATGCCAGGGGATGATCCCGCGTGGCAGCTTCTGTCCGGCGAGACCGACGACGCGCTCGGCCAGACCCTCCGCGCCGACGCGGCGCAAGAGGCCGCGCAGGCCGACGTCGGCGCCGACGAGGCGCAGCTGTCCCTCCACCTCGGAGAGCTGGAGGTCGTTCACGCGTACGACCTTCGCCCCATGCGTGTCGACGACCTGCTTGTCCATGAGATCGCGCGCCAGGCGCAGCGCCTCCTGGGGCAACTGGGTATCGGTCGTCGACGCGAGACGTGTGCGGAGCCTCAGATGCCCGATCTCCTGAGCCATCTCGCTCCAGCGGACGACGCGCTCGCCGTCGGGTGTGGCGAGGATCGCCCACTGCACCGCCGGGAACTGACCCTGCGGGACCACCGCGAGGTCGACGAGCTTCGCGACTTCGTTGCCATTCGGCTCGATGACTCGTCGATGTTGGATGTCTGAGAGGTACGGCACGCGCGCAAGGGTACCGCTCGGATACTCGGGCAGCCTCCGCCGCCCTCGTCTGCTCGGCTAGAATGAAGACTCCAGTGACACCTTCCTCCGACGCAGGACTGCGCGTTCGAGCGCTCGCGGATCAGGCCGTCGCGGCCGCCCTCGAGTCGGACTGGACGCGCGCATCCGATCTCAACGCGAAGATCCTCGAGGCGGCCCCCGACGACGTCGAGGCGCGCAACCGGATGGGGCGCGCGCTCCTCGAGCAGGGCAAGCTCGATGAGGCGAAGGCGTCGTTCGCCGAGGTGCTGAAGGCCGAGCCCTACAACTCCATCGCCATCCGCGGCACGCAGCGCATCGTGCAGCTGGTCGAGCACAAGACCAAACCGAACGTGACCACGTCGCGCACCCAGCCGCGGCTCTTCATCGAGGACATGGGCAAGACCGGCATCCTCCGCCTCATCAATCCGGCGCCGCCGCACATCATCGCCCGCTACAGCCCCGGCGCCGAAGCCCAGCTCAAGGAGCAGGAGGGCCTGCTGGCGGTCCACGCCCGCGATGGCGAGCTCCTGGGCTTCCTCGAGCCGAAGGTCGGACGCCGCCTCATCGACCTGATCCGGACTGGCAACCAGTACGTGGCGGCGATCGTCAGTAACGACCAGCAGAACGCGCGCGTTGCCATTCGTGAGGTCCTGCAGAGCGTCGAGAACTCGAGCCGGATCTCCTTCCCGGGCCACCACCGCCCGGCCGAGACGAAGGAGCGCGCCTACATCAAGGGCAACTTCTTCCGCTTCGGACGGGATGCGGACGAGGATGGCGACGAGGACACGGACGAGACCGAGGAAGAGACAGAGGGCGCGGGCGGCGAGGCCCTCGAAGAGACCGAGACGGTCGAAGAGCCCCTGGTCGTCGATACCGGCGACGAGGACGCGGAGGAAGAAGAAGAGGAGTAAGCCGAGTGGGCCGAGCGGGATGGGGAGCGATAACAGCGGTCCTCGTCCTCCTGGCCGCGGCGTGCTCCGCTCCGGTCCCCGAGAAGACCCGGCCGACCGGTGACGTCACCGACGCTCGACCGATCGCCCGCGCCGCGGCCGACATCCTCACGACCTTCTCCGTCTATGACTACGCGCTCGTCGGTGGCCTGAACGGGGACAAGGTCCGCGCGGTGAGCACCGACCGCTTCGCGACCGTCGCGCACGCGCAGGCCGATCTCGTCAGCACGAACACGACGCGGGTGGTCGCGGCGACCGTGGACACCGTCGGCCCGGTGCGCGACCGGCTCGTCGCGCTGGCCGACGGGCTCACCGATCTCTCGCGAGACGCGCTCGCGTACGCGGACGGGCGCGATCCAGCGGCGCTGTCGCGCGTGCTGTCGGGTGTGGAGCGCGGCTGGGCGAGCCTGCGCGAGCTCGCGTCGGTACTGCCGGCTGACCCGGCGCTGGCGTCGTCGATCGAGCGCGGCACGTCGATCAAGGCGACCGCATCGTCGAAGCAGCGCTTCACGCTCACCGTGGGCCCGTACAACACCGCCGCCGAAGCGGCCGAGGCCGCGAAGACGATCGGGGCGAACGCGACCGCGGCGAAGGAGAGTCCCTTCACCGTCCATGTCGGCCCCTACGCCGACCGTGCCGCGGCCGAGAAGGCCGCGACGGCGCTCGCGTCGCAGAAGCTCACTGCGATCGTGAGCGAGGACGCCGCGTACACGTTCGCGCGCAGTGGCGCGGTGCCGGACGTGGAGCTTTGGCGCGAACCCGAGCGGTCCATCGGCGTGCACGCGCTTGCGCGCAAGATCGCGCTCTCGCAGGACGCGGCGCTCGTGGCCACCGGCTCGGACGACGGCTTTCTCACGGTGCACACGCGCGACGGTGTTCTGCAGGCGCTGCCGAAATTCAACGCCGGTGTGAATCAGCTCGCCTTCACCAACGACGGACGCTTCCTCATCGGCGGCGGGCAGGTGCTTGCGAACTGGCAGATGCCGCACCCGGATGACTCGGTCGGCGTGGCCGTGCGTCTCACCGGTGCAGCGCAGTCGCTCGTCTACGTCCCGGGAGTGGACGTGTTCGCGGCGTCATCCGCGGGCAGCGACGGCGGCATCATCGGCGGGCGCACCCCCAACGGCCAGCCGCTCGCCGCCCCCTTCCCGATCGCGATCGGATCGAGCGGCGGGCTGCTCGCGGTCAGCGACTACGGCGATCTGTTCATCGCCTCGCAGACGTCCGGCGGATACGAGGTCCGGATGTTCCGGCCCGGCGTGGAGCGGGTCCCCAAGGGCGTGCTGCGCGTACCCGGGACGGGGAAGGCCTTCGCGATCGACCCGTCCGGTACGTACGGCGCGGCCGTCACCGACCAGGGCACATATCGCTTCCAATTGAAGGTGGCCGACCCGACGAAGAGCCTGACCAAGCTCACCACGCCGGTCCGGGACGTCGAGTTCGCGCGCGACGGCACGCTGTACCTCCTCGACGCGCAGCGGGTCGTCGCGGTGGACGCCGAGGGCGCGACGCGCTGGACGACGCCTGTGATCGACGGCCGCCGGATCGCGGTCGGCCTACGTCCGGTGGTGCTGGACGGGACCGACCGTCTCGTCGCCTTCGACCCGAAGACGGGCGCGGCGGACGATCTTGCGCCCGTCGGACAGATCCAGGACCTCGTCATCTCGCGCGACGGTCGCTGGGTGGGCGTCATCGCCGAGGCGAAGTCCGCCGTCCTCTTCAGGTTGCCGTAATCACGCGAAGAATCTCCGAATCGCCCCGCTGGCCGTCGTTGCCCACAAGAGTCATCACGACTTCGCTCGCGCTGCTCGCGTCGCTGGCGATCGTGATCGGTACAGGGTGTCGTGGCGATCCTGGTTATTCGATGTTCGTAGAAAACGATACTGGCGAACCGATTGTCGTTTACGAGTTAGGGGCCTATGAGACCGGCGACCGCGGTTTCACTCTCCAGCCCGGCGAAAGGAGAGTCACGCACTGGCTTCGACCGCGAGATGAGAAGGATGCGCAGCGGACGACCGTCAGGGCCATCAGCAGCGGCGGATCGCTGCTGTTCTGTCGAAGCTATTCGTACGAGCGCGCGAAGGACGACTTTCGCTGGACCAGCCGCATCACTCCGGGCGTGAATGAGTGTCCGTAAGTCACCAGAATGGTGCCTTCCAACGGATTGACGCGGATGTCGCCAAGCAGGCGAGCTCAGCCATTACTCTTCACGCCAACGTGAGCACTCAGCGAGAGCGGATCCTCTCGTTCGTCCCGATCGAGACGATCCCGCTCCCGCGGCCGCTCAACCGTTTCGGCACCGCGTTCCCGATCGCCCTCGCCGACGTCTACGCGACCGCGTACGCGCCGCGCCGCGGTGTCGTTCTCGATCCCCTCGCGCATCCGTGGTCCGCTGCCGATGCCGTCGAGTCCGCCGACCGGCGCGGCATCGCGAAGTCGCGCGAGCCGCTCGGCGAATGGGCGCGTGCCGCCGTCGCCCTCGCGCCCTCACTTGAGGATGTGATGGCCGCGTTCGAGCGCGTCGCGGACAGCGCGCTCGTCGGAACGCCGCACCGCGTCGCGATGCGCGAGCTGTACGGCTCCCACTGCGGGACGTGCCACGGACCGGTCGTCGTCGAGGCCTTCCTGTGGGAGCGCGACGCGCCCGTGCCCACGAAGAAGGCGTTCCGCTGCGGCGTCTGCGCGCGCGAAGGCCGCGCGCTGCTCATCGAGCCGGTCGACGCCGACGACGAGGAGCGGACCCGCCGGCTCGAGCCGCGTGGGCTGGCGTACTGGCAATTCGTCGAGCGCTTCGGCGCTGACCCCACGGCGCAGGCCCTTGGCGAGACCGTCGCCGCCCTCTACACGCCGCGGAACATCACCGCGCTCATATCGACGCTGCGCGCGATCGAGACGTCGGTCGGCGACGCGGCCGCGCAGGGCGTTCTCAAGCTCTGCCTGCTCGAGTCCATCGTCGCCGGCAGCCGACTCAACGCCGTCGCCGGTCACGGGGCGCCGCTGCGGATCGACAAGGGGCGCGCGCGCCGCGGCCACGCCGCTCAGACGCGCGAGGTGAACATCTGGCTCGAGTACGAGCGCACCGTGCGCGAGCTCGTCGCGTGGCTCTTCCAGCACGAGCAGCGCTCGCCCGCATCGCGCGGCGCCCTGCTGCTCGACCCCGGCGATGCGGACCTCATCCTGTGCCAGGCGCCGGTCGAGGACACGCTCGGCGGCTGGAGCACCGTCGCGAGCGCGCTGCTGCTCGGCGCGAAGACGCTGCGTCCGATGGACACCGGCGAGGGCCGGCTCGCGGCGCGCGAGCGCCTGCTGCGCACGCTGCGCGCGGCGCTCATCGAGGCGCACCGCGTCTCGCGTCCCGAGGCGGCGGCGGTCGTCTACGTGCCGCATGCCGACGCGGCGACGATAGCTGCGTGCGTCCTCGCGGGTGCGGGCGGCGGCTATCGCCTGCGAACGATCCTCTATCAGCGCGACGCGCACGCCGGCGCATACGGCTCGCCCGCCGCTGCGGTGTGCGACTTCGATCGCGACGTGCCGCTGCTGCGCGACCAATCGGCCGCGGATGCGTCGCTCATCGAGGACGCCATCCGCGCGGGCGTGCGCGAGGCGGTGCTGGCGCGCGGCGAGCCGGTGCCCGAGGACGTCGCCGCCGTCGCGGCGCTCCAGTCGCTCGCGGCGAAGGGGCTGCTCGTCCCGATCGCGCTCGCGCGGGCGGGTGGCGTGTCGGAGCTCGAGCTCTTCCTCGACCACTTCAAGTCCGCGCTCGCCGACGGGCGGCGTACCGGCATCACGCGCCTTCCGCTCAGCGACGACGCCGACGATGTCGCGTACGCCATCAACGAAGCACCTGACGCGACGCCGCTCGGCGACCGCGTCGAGTGGGCCGTGTGGGGCCTGCTGTCTTCGGCGCGCGAGGTCGACACTCGGTCGCTGCTTCGGCGCGTCTATGCGCTCTTCCGCGGCATCGAGACGCCGGACCGCGAGCTCATCGAACGCTGCGTGGCCGCCTACGCGACGCAGACCGATGAAGGCCGCTGGCGTCTCCTCGACCAGGACGCGCTCGTCGCGCGGCAGGCGTCACAGGCACAGGTCCTTGCCGAGCTCATCGACGGCGGCCACCGGCTCGGCTTCAAGGTGCACGTGGGGCGGGACGTCGAGCGACGGGCGGTGCCGAACTCGCATCAGGGGCGCGGGCGCGTGCTCGCGGACCTCGTCGGTGACGCCGAACGCGCGAGCAGCCCGGCGCGTTTCGTGCGCGGCGCGGCGGAAGCGCTGGATTTCGTGGACTGCGTCTGGTACGACCGCGGGCGCATGGTCTTCCTCTGGCAGGTGGACTGGACGGCCCGGATCCACCGCAGCGTCGTCGCCCTCGGCGAGGGCATCCCCGATGAGGATCGGGTGTTCCGCTTCCTGGCCATTGCCGACGAACGGACCGCCCTGGTGCACGAAAAGCTCCGCCGCTCGCCGGCCCTGGCGGAGGTCGTTCGACGCCGCGGCTGGCGGTTCGTAAAGTGGGACCCACTGCGTCGGTGGTTGGGTGACGCGCAGGCTGGCCTGGACGGCCTTGAGCCCGTTCTTGGCCTCGAACCTGCGGTGGAACAATCGGGACAGCAGCTTGCGTTCAGGTGGTAGCGAAAGGTCGCAAAGCGACCCTTCGCTCTCCACCCGGCGTTGCCGGGATGTAGTAGAGGACATAAAGGAGCCGCACCGATGGGAAAGCCACAGGTCGTCAGCGACCAGACATTCGAGCAGGAGGTCCTGAAGTCGGATACCCCCGTGCTCGTCGATTTCTGGGCGACGTGGTGCGGCCCCTGCCGGATGGTCGCGCCGGTCCTCGAAGAGGTCGCGACCGAGCAGGGCGAGAAGATCCGGGTCGCCAAGCTCGACGTCGACGCCAATCCGATCACGGCGGGACGTTTCGGCGTCCGCGCCATCCCGACGATGATCCTGTTCAAGAACGGCCGGGAGGCTGACCGCATCGTCGGTTATCACCCCAAGCCACAGCTCATGCAGAAGTTGACGCCCCACTTGGCGACGGCCGCGCCTAGCGCGGCGGCGTCCACGTCGAGCACGATCGCAGCGAGCGCGCCGAAGGCGCCGCCGAGCGCCGGTTCGCCGACCAGCAGCACCCCCAACGCCGGGGTCGGCATCACCAAGATCCACTAGCGATGCGTGACAGCTCGGGACTCGCGGGAGAGAAGCTTCTCGACCCGGTGTGCGGGATGATCGTCGACATCGCCGACTCCCGCGAGCATGGTCTGACCCTCGAGATGGACGACCGCGAGTACGCGTTCTGCGGACCCGGATGCATGAAGACTTTCGCGAAGGCGCCGCACCAGTACCGCGCGAAGGTCGATACCTGGGTGGCCGCGCAGAAGCGCTCGAGCTAAGCGACGCCGGCTGCCGTCGGCGTCCCTTTTGCCGGTCTGGGTGCAGCCTCGCTCACCTGATCGAAGAGGAACCGCGTCGCGGTCGTGCCCATATCCGCGAACTTCCACGCGAAGACCTTCTGCGCGTGGATCGCCCACAGCCCGCCCTTCGTCCAGTCCTCGGGTGTGGTCTGGTAGCGGTATTTCCGGTTGAACGTCGCGACCAACGCCGCCGCGAGCTCGGGTGTCGCGACCGAAAGGATCTCGGCGCGGCCCTCGACCATGATCGAGTAGCCGGTCCGCTCGACGCTCACCGCGGCGCGCGGATCGCGCTGCAGGTGACGGGACCATCTCGTCTTGTCGCTGCCGCCGAAGTACAGCGTGTCGTCGACCCATCCGGCCCACTGCTGCACGATGTGCGGCCCGTCCTCGGGACTGGAGGTCGCGATCCAGTACCGCAGCGAGCCCTCGAGAACGCGCCGCACGCTGATCCAGCGAAGCGTGCCCTTCATGTC
>JBKPCZ010000199.1:0-8745 GCA_046727665.1 Chloroflexota bacterium | reverse complement strand
CACGAGGACGCGAAGGAGTTCCCGTACACGCTCCGGCCCGGCCCCGACTCGAAGGCGCGCATCCTCGCGAAGGGCTACGAGATCGCCGCCATCGCGAAGCTGAAGGCGGGCTGCTCGTTCCAGACCTACTACCCCATCTCGCCCGCCACCGACGAGAGCGTCTTCCTCGAGCGACACCAGCGCGACTACAACTTCCTCGTCGTGCAGTGCGAGGACGAGATCAGCTCGATCAACATGGCCGTCGGCGCGGCGCACATGGGTGTCCGCGTCGCGACCGCGACCAGCGGTCCCGGTTTCGCGCTCATGGTCGAGGGCATCGGGTTCGCGTCGATCACCGAGGCGCCCGGACCGGTGCTCGTGCTGTACCAGCGCGGCGGTCCATCCACGGGGATGCCGACGCGGCAGGAGCAGGGCGACCTGCAGTTCGCACTCCATCCGGCACAGGGCGACTTCCCGCACATCGTCACGGCGCCCGGCGACCTGCGCGAGTCCTATCAGGACATCTTCTCCGCCTTCAACTGGGCCGAGCGCTATCAGATGCCGATCATCGTGCTGTCCGACAAGAAGCTCGCGTCGGTGTACACGACCATCGACAAGCTCGAGCTCAAGTACGACAAGATCGATCGCGGCGAGCGCTTCACCGGCAGCGAATGGACCGCCGTCGACGCCAAGGGCCCGAACGACACCGCGAACGGCCACAACGGCAACGCGAAGCACGGCGACGGCAACGTGAAGGAGTACCTGCGTTACGCGCTCACGAAGGACGGCATCTCGCCGCGCAGCCGGCCGGGCATACCGGGCGGCCGGTTCTGGGTCACGTCCGACGAGCACGACCCCGATGGCCACATCACCGAGGGCGTCGAGATGCGCATGGCGATGATGCACAAGCGCATGGGCAAGCTCGCACTTGCGCAGAAGGCGATCCCCCAGGACCAGCAGTACGCGCTCCACGGTCCGGCCGACGCGGACCTCACCGTCGTCGCGTGGGGCTCGACGAAGGGCACGATCCTCGACGCGATGAAGGTGCTCGAGGCACAGGGCAAGAAGATCAACTTCCTGCAGTGCCGGCTCATGAAGCCGTTCCCGGCCGAGGCCGTGGGCGAGATCCTCCGCAAGGCCAAGAAGATCGTGAGCATGGAGGAGAACTACTCCGGCCAGCTCGCGTCACTGGTGACCGAGCACACCGGCGTGATCATCAGGGACCGCATCAACAAGTACGACGGCCGCCCGTTCAGCGAGGACGAGGTCGTGCGCGCGCTGTCGAGCGCGCTCGCTGGCGAGAAGGCGCAGCCGGTGGTGACCCATGTCCGTTAACGCGCCGGTGAAGCTCACGATCAAGGACTACAAGTCGGAGCTGCACAATGACTGGTGCGCGGGCTGCGTCACGCCTGACACGCGAATCGTCATGGAGGACAGCACCAGTCGTCCGATCGCGGACGTAAAGGTCGGCGATCGCGTGCTCGGCCACGATGGCAAGGGCCACGCCGTCACCGAGGTCATGTCGCATTTGCACCCCGACACTCTTCACCGGGTCCGCGTGAAATGCTTCGGCGAGCTGTTCATCACTTCGGACCATCCCATGTATGTCGTCCGAAGGCAGCGTCGCAAGCACGTGAACACGACGTGGGCTCCCGAGTGGATCCCCGCCGGTGAGGTCCAGCCTGGCGACTACCTGGCCTATCCGCGCGTCACCGCGGGAGTCGATATCGAGTCGCTGCCACTGGCATACACGAAGAGAAAGAAGGACACGCGCAGTAAGGCTTTGCCGGGCGGGGTCGCCATCAATGACGACTTCCTGCGCCTCGCCGGCTACTACATCGCTGAGGGTTATCGACACGAGCGCTCGTTGGTGAGGACGTTCGGGTCTCTTGAACGGGACCTCGTTGACGACGCGGTCGCTTTGGTCGGCAAGGTGAGCGAGCTCAGGGCTCGCACTGTCGACAGAAGTGAGAAGGGGTCCGTCGACGTCTTGGTCGACTCGAGTTACCTGGCCGAAATCTTCGCCGATTGGTTCGGTTCTGGTGCGGAGAACAAGCACATCCCGGAGCCGTTGATGTCTCTGCCCGCGACACGTCAGCGTGAGCTCATTCGCGGGCTCTGGCTAGGCGACGGCTGGCGTAATGACAGAAAGGGCCACTTCAAGACCACCTCTCCGGTCCTCGCGCAGCAGGTCAAGACACTTCTCATCCGACAGGGCGCGGTGCCGACGATCAGTCCGCAACCGGAGCGACCCGGGCATCGGAGGGCCTATGCCGTCGAGGTCGTCAGCGCCCGTGACTACAGCATCGTGAGACGGATCCTCGGTGAGCCGACACGTGAGCGTGGCAAGGGCAAGCCCCCAATGTGCATGGATGAGAACTACATCTATCTGCCGATCCGGAAGAACGACGTTGTTCCCTACGACGGGATGGTCCACAACCTAGAGGTCGCAGACGTGCATTCATATGTGACGGAGGCCGGCGCACTTCACAACTGCGGTGATTTCGGCATCCTGACCAGCATCCAGATGGCGCTCGCGCAGCTGCAGCTTGATCCCGACAAGGTGGCGGTCTTCTCGGGCATCGGCTGCTCCGGCAAGACCCCGCACTACATCAACGCCTACGGCTTCCACACGCTGCACGGGCGCGTGCTCACCGTCGCGACCGGCGCGCGCCTTGCGAACACGAACCAGACCGTGCTCGCGCTCGGCGGTGACGGCGACGGGTACGGCATCGGCGCGGGCTACTTCGTCGGCGCGGGCCGCCGCAACGTCGACTTCGCGTACATCGTGCACAACAACAACGTCTACGGCCTCACCAAGGGGCAGGCCTCACCGACGCTCGCGAAGGGCAAGAAGACGAAGTCGATGCCCGAGCAGTCGATCCAGGACGGCATCAACCCGGTCGCGATGGCGATCGCCTCCGGCTACACGTTCATCGCGCGCGCGTACGCGCTCGAGCCGAAGTACACCGCGGCGATCATCGCTCGCGCGATCGAGCACAAGGGCGCCGCGCTCGTCGACGTGCTGCAGACCTGCCCGACCTACAACGACCTGTACACCAAGGAGTGGTACGAGGGCGCGGACCTCGCCGAGAAGAAGTCGCGCCTCTACAAGCTCGAGGCACAGGGCTACGACGGCAAGGTGCAGGACCCGACCGACAAGCAGGAGATCATCGCGAAGAAGGCCGCGGCGGTGGCGCGCAGCTACGAGGACGAGCCGATCCCGATCGGCGTGTATTACGAGATCGACCTCCCGACGTACGAGGACGAGGTCTTCCGCCGCATCCCGGGTCTGAAGGAGACGCCCCTCGTCGAGCAGAACGCGTTCGAGCGCGACGTCAACCCGTTGCTCGAGGCGATGCGCTAGCGACCGCGGCTAGCGGTCCGCGACTGCCCCCGGCAAGGCGCGCCCGCCAACGTCAGCCATGGTCTCGGCGAATCCCTGCTGGATATCGATGTGCCTCGCCTGTGATCCGACGGCGTAGTACGCGAACGGTGGCTGTACCAGGATCCCGCCCTGTGGCCGCTGTGTCTCGGGAAACAGCAGCAGCGTGTAGCCGCCGGCGAGTATCCGCACCTGCGGATTCGTGACGCCTTCGACGACCCCGTAGACGAAGCAGCAGTCACCCTGAGGTGCGATCCCGTCGCTGAGCAGGGTCGTCCCACGCTCCTTCAAGGTGTCCAATCGTTCGAGTCGAGCTGCGCCTCTGGCCAGCCGCCACAAACGTGCGTCAGCGCTGCCTGCCATGACGGTGCCGTCGGGCAGCATGGCAACCGCGACAAGAGGGGTGTCCGCGCGGAACTTGCCTCCGCCTCCGGCCTCCAAGGTAACGAGCCCGCCCTCGCCCATACAAGCCAGGACGAGCCGGCCCGCCGCAGCCACGACTCGGTCTCCACACAGAAGGTCGCCAAGCGCGCGCCGAACGGGGTTGAGCCGGCTTCCCTCGAATTGCTCGATCGCGCGTAGCGCGCCATGACCAACGAGCGCGAACACCTCGCCGGTCGATGCGTCCACTGCGAGTGTCGCGTGCGCCGAATCCGCCGGCAGCAGCGATGCCTGCGGCATGAGACGCATCGCGCGCTCGGCCCCGGTGGTCACATCGAACGACCGAAGCCGCGTACCGGTCGACGTCTGGTCCATGACGTACACGAGTTGTGACGCCGGGGCGACAGCGACCTGCGCATCGCCCTTCTCGATCGGGATCGTGTACTTCGTCGCGTGGTTCAGGAGCGCCACTGCCTTCACTGAATCCGGCGTTACGACGAAGAACGTCGTCGGTGGGAAGGCACCCATCATGTCGTATACGTCGATCTGCGGGATCGGCGTGCCGGTCCGAACCGCGGTCGGCTGCGAGGGAGCGGGGAGCGTCGCCGCTCCCTCGCAGGCGAGGATGAGGAGCACCGCTCCGAGGAGGAGCCTCCGCACTAGACCGTCCGCATCCGCGGCTGTCGCCGTGCGATGAGGAACGCGACCGCAGACCAGAAACCGATCGCGAGGAGGAGGAACGGGACGAGTCCGAGCGTGTAGCTCAGGGTCTCGCCCACGGCCTGCTCGGGCGCGGCGACGGGCAGGTCGCTGGTGGCGACCGGCGCCGTCGTGGCGACCGCGTTCACGTCGATCGTGACATCGAACTTGAAGTCGCCGAACTGCACGATGCCCGAGTACAGGGCCGCGCGGAACGGGTAGAAGACGCCGGCGTAGAGCGCGCCGTCGCCCGATTGGCTGACGAGCTTGAGCGGAACATCGAGGCACTTGGTCCGCTCGCGGTCGGTCTGCATGATCACCGCGAGTCCGGTGGCCGGGAAGGCCGCGCCCGGCTCGCCGCGTCGCGCCGACACGACGAGAGTCACGGGCTTGCCTTCGGACCACGGCTGCCCGTCGGGTGTCTGTACCGAGATGCCGTCGAGGCACGTCTGGCATTTCGCCGCGGCAGGCGCGGCGAACGATGCGAGGGTCAGGATCGAAATGACGCAGGCGAGCAGGATCCGGCGCACGTTGATCACCTCCGGTCGCTGGGTCTGCCTT
This sequence comes from Chloroflexota bacterium, assembly GCA_046727665.1. Classification (GTDB taxonomy): domain Bacteria; phylum Chloroflexota; class Limnocylindria; order P2-11E; family P2-11E; genus CF-39. The sequence goes on along the minus strand of JBKPCZ010000199.1, from coordinate 3,740 downwards.
CCGTACAACAGGCCCGGCGCAGCGGTTCCCGAAGCGACTCGCTCACGTCAAGGCGCGAGAGCTAAACGGTCCGAGTGACCCGCAATTCGTGCGCTCCGTCGGCACGCGTGTACTCGTAGAACACATCGCCTTCGGTCGTGATGTCGACGTAGCGAACGCCGCCCTGGCCTCTCGCGGTGCCGATCGCCGGACCATCGAGGCTGACACGCTCCCAGTGGCGGAGATCGGTGCTGCGCGCGAGGCCGCAGCGCTCTTCGTAGTTCTCGGCGAGCGACGCGCTGCCGTCGTACAGCCCGAGCCAGCCGGCGCGACCTCGGACCGCCGTACTCAGGCGGGTCGTGAACGAGTCCCATCCGCTCACGCCCGGGGTGAGCACCGCACCCTCCCACGACCAACGCTTGCCATCGAGGCTGGTCGCGAGCCCGCTCGCGGAAAGGGTGCGTCCCGTGGACAGCGCATCGCCCGTGGCGTGCAGCCCGACCGTTTGCGTCGCCGGCAGCGTGCCGTACGAGACGAACATGAGCCAGCGGTCGCCGTCGCGGCGCAGCCAGGGATCCTTCACCGCCGCGACGCCGAGCGCGACGGGGTCGAGCACGACGACCATGTCCGCCGGATCGAACGCGTCGACGGAGTGCGCTTCCACCAGACCGATGCGCCAGCGACGGTCGTCGCTGCGCACGTAGCTCACGTACAGCCGCCAGCGGTCACCGACGCGCACGAGGGCGCAGCGCTCGATGGACTCGGCACCGAAGCGATCCTTCCCCGCCGACCAGGCCGTCTCGAAGCGGAGACCGTCGTGGCTCGCGGCGAGGCGCAGCTCGTAACCCCGTCCCGGCTGGGGACGGCGCATGCGGTACACGAGGTAAGTGACGCGCCGATCCGCGTACGCGCCGGGCGCGCCCGCCCAGCAGCCCGGCCCAACGCAGGGCGGCGCCACGATGGGACGCCCGCGTTCGGGGTCGAAGAGGCTCACGCCCGCGGTGGAGTCGTGCCGAGGTGCTTCGCGACAAAGGCGATCTGCATCGCGACCTGCTTGATGCGTTCGTCGACGACGAGCGAGCCGTGGCCGGCGTCGTAGCGGTACTCCTCGAAGGGCTTCCCCAGCGCGCGCAAGCGGTCGCGATAGACGTCGACGCTCCGGGACGGACAGCGCGGATCGTTCTGACCGACGAGCAGCAGCATCGGTACGCGGACGCGATCCACGTACGTGATCGGGTTCGCGACGCGATATCGCTCGGGAACTTCGACGGGCGTGCCGCCAAAGAGCGCGGCGTCGTACTTCTTGAGCGGCTCCATCTCGTCCTCGTACGCGGGGATGTAGTCGCCGATGGGCACGATCCCGATGCCAAGGGCCCAGCGATCGGGCTGCGTTCCGAGGCCGAGGAGCGTGAGGTACCCACCCCAGGATCCGCCGCCGAGCACGGTGCGCTTGGGGTCCGCGAGCTTCGTCGCGATCGCCCAGTCATGCACCTTCGCGATGTCTTCGAGCTCGGTGAGACCAGGACGACCGACGATCGCGTCGCGCCAGGCTTTGCCGTAGCCGCTCGAGCCACGGTAGTTCACGCACACGACGGCGAAACCGTGATCGACCCAGGCCTGCACCGTCGGCGAGAAGCTGTCGCGATCGGCAGCTTCGGGTCCGCCGTGGATGAAGAAGAACGTCGGATGCGGCCCCGACGCGCGTGGCTCCGCGACGAACACGTGCACGCCGTCCACATCGTCGTCGCGATAGGCGACCCCCGCCGGCGCATCTGTGCCGGCGAGCACGACCCCACCGCCCACGCTGCGAACGGCGGCCGGCTCGGAAGAGCGGTCGAGCATGTACCAGACCTCGCCGTCGGGTCGCACCCGGGCGGTCGAGATCGTCCCCGGTTCGGTGCGAAGCCGATCGAGCTTCGCGCTCGCCAGCTCGTACCGATACAGCTCGGTGCGCCCGCGGTGGTCGTGCCCGATCAGCAGCGAGCCCGCGTCCGGATACCAGTCCGCGAACGTCTCGCCGGGCAGGTCGAGTCGGATCTCGGTGGACTTCCCCGTCGTCGCGTCGAAGATGACCGGCCGCTGGAGATCCTCGCGGTCGTGCAGCGCGAGATACCGCGCGTCGCCGGCGACCGGCGACCATCCGCCCGCGGGCACGAGGCCGTGGCCGGGTCCGTGCGACAGCTCGGCGACGCATTTTCCGTCGAGGTCGATGAGGCGCAGCACGCGGTTGCGGCTATCGCCGTGCTCCGAGTGGAACAGCGCGACGAGCGTTCCGTCGCGCGAGAGGCCGTCGATGAACGCGCTCTGCCTATGCGCGTAGATCCGGCGCGGCTCTCCGCCGTCGGTCACGACGTAAACGCTGCTGCCCTCATCGGACCGCGAGCGACCGATGACCGCGAAGTCCGCGGCCGCCGGCCCGCCGCTGTGGATGGCGATCCGGCCGCTGTAGGCGGGAGCGAGCTGCGGCGCGATCGTTTCACGCTGTCCGCCGTGCCACGGCTCGCGGACCCAGCGTCCGAGCTCGTTGCCCTTCTCGTCGTCGAACCACCAGATCCACTCGCCGCGCGGATCGAGCCGGCTCGGCACTCGGTACCCAGTGCCCTCACTGCGGTCGGTGACCTGCCGCTTCTGGCCGGTGCGCCTGTCCCAGGCGTACACCTCGAACTTGCCGCCGGCGTTCGAGAGATACAGCAGCCGGTCGGGCATCTCGCGCGCCCACGTCGGGAACATCACGACGGGCGCGCGGAAACGGCGCTTCCAGTTGGTCTCGGACATCGTGTCCGAGTCTATGTTTTCAGCGGCCGTCGCGATGGACGCTGAACACGTCGCGCACGCCCTCGAGCTTCGCCAGCACGCGCGAGAGCTGCTCGACGCTCGTGACCTGCAGCGTCGCGTTGACCGTGGCGCTCTTGTCCGGATTCGCGAGCGCCGACAGCGCGACGAGCGCGACCTGGTTCTCGCTGATCACCGCCGCGACGTCGCGGAGGAAGCCGTCGCGATCCCAGCCCTCGATGCGGATCGCCACCGGATAGGTGCGCGCCGCGGACTTCTCCCACTCCACCTCGACGTGCCGTTCCTTCTCGGAGCTCGCCCGCACGTTCGTGCAGTCCGCGCGGTGCACGGTCACGCCGCGGCCACGCGTGATGTACCCGACGATCGGATCGCCGGGCACCGGATTGCAGCACACGGCGAAACGTACGAGGAGGTCCTCGACGCCCTTCACGCTCACGCCGCCGCGCGACGTCGTCGGAGGCAGCGGCGGTGCCGACTCGGGGAGCTGCTGCTGCGCGTCGTCCACGATGCCCAGGCGCATCACGACCTGGGCCGCGGTGACCTCGCCATATCCGAGCGACGCGAACAGCGTGTCGACGTCGTGCATGTTGAGCGCCTCGGTCACCCGGCGGAGATCGTCGTCCGACAGATCGCCGAGCGATCGCTGCGCGAGTCGTTTCAGCTCGCGATCGAGCAGCTCCTTGCCGTGCGTGATGTTCTCGTCGCGCTCGGCACGCTTGAACCACTGGCGGATCTTCTCGCGCGCTCCGGGGGTGCGGACCATCCCGATCCAGTCGCGCGACGGTCCACGCGCGGCCTTGCTCGTGACGATCTCGACGATGTCGCCTGACTGCAGGCGGTGGTCGAGCGGCACGATCCGCCCGTTCACCTTCGCCCCGATCGTGCGATGGCCGACATCGGTGTGGATGCGGTAGGCGAAGTCGATGGGCGTCGCGCCAGCGGTGAGCGCCTTCACCTCGCCCTTCGGC
>JBKPCZ010000198.1:0-11767 GCA_046727665.1 Chloroflexota bacterium | reverse complement strand
CGCTCGGTCGGCAGCGGGAGCGCGGCGCAGCGCTCGATGATCTCGGCGACCGGCGCCGATCCCTCGACCGGCTGATCGGTGATGATGCGGTCGCCGTTCTCCAGCGCGTTGCGCGCGCGCAGCTCGACCGGGTCGATGCCGAGCGCGGCCGCGAGCTTGTCCATCTGCGCCTCGTAGCCGAAGCACGACTGCACCGCGCCGAACCCACGCATCGCGCCGGTCGGCGGATTGTTCGTGTATGCGCCGACGGCGTGGACGAGCGCGTTCGGGACGCGATACGGCCCCGCGCCGAAGCACGCGGCGTTCGCGACGACCGCGAACGTCGACGACGCGTACGCGCCGCCGTCGAGCACGATCGTCGCGCGCACGAAGACCAGCCGGCCATCGCGCGTCGCGCCGTGCCGGTACCACATGCGCGCGGGATGCCGGTGCACATGACCGTAGAAGGACTCCTCGCGTCCATATGTCATGCGCACCGCGCGCTTGGTCGCGAGCGCGAGGAGGCAGACGTGGATCTGCAGCGTGACGTCCTCGCGCGCGCCGAACGCGCCCCCGACGCCCGCGAGCACCAGGCGCACCTTCTCCTCCGGCAGGCCGAGGCAGGGCGCGATCTGGCGCAGGTCCTCGTGCAGCCACTGCGTCGCGATGTGGAGCGTGACGCCGCCGTCCTGTCCGGGGATCGCGAGACCGGCCTCGGGCCCGAGCGCGGCCTGGTCCTGCATCGCGACCTCGTACTCGCCCTCGACCACGACGTCGGCGGTGGCGCCCGGGTCGCCGTGCACGACCCGGACGTCCTCGATGACGTTGCCGTCCTTCGGGTCGTGGAGCTTCGGGGCATCCGCCTGCAGCGCCGCGACGGCGTCGGTGACCGCCGGCAACAGCTCGTACTCGACCTGGATCGCCTTCGCCGCGAGACGCGCCTGCTCGGGATCGTCGGCCGCGACGAGCGCGACCGGCTCGCCGACGTAGCGCACGACGCGTGTCGCGAGCACCGGCTGGTCGGCGCGCATGATACCGAACTTCTCGCGCGTCGGGAGGTCGTCGGACGTGATCAGCGCGCGGACACCCGGCATGCGGCGCGCGGGCGCGACGTCGATGCGGACGATGCGCGCGTGCGCGTGCGGGCTGCGGAGCGTCGCGCCGTAGAGCATGCCCTCGCGCGACAGGTCGCTCCCGTACAGGAACTCTCCCTTGACCTTGGGTGGCGCGTCGACGCGCGGCGCGGACTCGCCGACGACGCCGCGCAGACGCGTCTTCGGCGGCGCGATCGTCACGACGGGTACCCTCGGGCGGCCGACCGATGCACGGCCTCGAGGATCTTTCCGTAGCCGGTGCAGCGGCAGATGTTGCCGCTGAGCGCCTCGCGGATCTCGGCGTCGGACGGCTCGGGGTTGTCGCGCAGCAGCGCGGCGGTCGCGACGATGAAGCCCGGCGTGCAGAAGCCGCACTGCACCGCGCCGGCGTCGACGAACGCGCGCTGCACCGGATGCATGTGCTCGCCCACCGCGAGGTCCTCCACGGTGCGGACGTCGCGGCCCTCGGCCGCGCCGGCGAGCACGAGGCACGCGCAGATGAGCTCGCCGTCCATCAGCACCGAGCACGACCCGCACTCGCCCTGCTCGCACGCGTTCTTGCTGCCCCAGAGACCGAGCCGCTCGCGCAGCACCGTGAGCAGGCTCTCGTGTTCGCGGGCCTCGGCCTCGCGCTCGCCGCCGTTCACCCGCAGCTTGAGCCTCACGCGATCGGCCACACGCGCGCGAGAGCGCGCGCGCCCATGACCGCGAGCACGTGCCGGCGATACGCCGCCGTGCCGCGCACGTCATCGATCGGTCGCGCGGCGCTCGCGACGAGCCGGCCGAATTCACGCAGCTCGGCGTCGCTCGGTGCGCGCCGGTCCTCCCAGCCGTGCGCCTCGAGCAGCCCGGCCGCGAAGTGCTCCGCCGCCGTCGCGCGCAGGATCGTCGGGCCGCACGACCCCAGGCCCACGCCGACCCGCTGCCGCACGCGATCCACGACCAGCGCCAGTCCCGCGACGGCGATGACCATCGCGTTACGCGCGCCGACCTTCATGAATGTCTGCGCGGGACCGGCGTCGTCCCACTCCGCGCCCATCACGAGCTCGTCCGGGCGCCGCACGTTCTTTTTCGGACCGGTCATGAACTGGACGAACGGGACGCGACGTTCGCCCGTCTTGGACCGCAGCACGACGGTCGCGTCGAGCGCGGCGAGGACCGGCAGCGTGTCACCGGCCGGCGAGCTCGTCGCGATGTTGCCGCCCAGCGTGCCCGCGTTGCGGATCTGCGGCGACCCGACCGTCCGCGCGGCCTCGCGGAGCGCGACCGACCCGCAGTCCTCGTGGAGCATCCGCGTATAGGTGACGCCCGCACCCATGCGCACGCGCCCATCGTGTTCGAGACCGCGCAGCTCGGCGACGCGATCGATGGCCACGACGTGCTCGGGGCGCTTGCGCCCGAAGTTGAGGTCGACCATGAGATCCGTGCCGCCGGCGAGCAGCGTCACCTCCGGCCCGGCCGACAGCCGGTCAAGCACCTCAGCAACGTCGCGCCCGACAAGCACGCTCACGCGGCGGATTATCCCGGGCGGCTTTCCGGACGGCGGGACGCGCCCATGCAGCGCTCAGCCCGCCCGACGCTTGGTCGTGCGCCCGCCGAAATGACCTGGGCGTGAGATGTAACAGCAGCCGCTAACTGACTCCTCGCTATTCCGAGTCTGACGGGTCATCATCTTCCGCCATGAACGTCAGCGGTACGGCGCGGCGCGTGTTGATCGTCGAGGACGTCGCGGACTTACGCGACTTCTACGCGATCCTCCTGCGCGAAGAGGGCTACGAGGTCGCCTGCGCATGCGACGGCAGCGATGCCCTCCGCTGGTTGTCGTGGGATCCCAACGTGATCCTGCTCGATCTGATGATGCCGGTCATGGACGGCTATGAGTTCTACGCGCGCTTCCGTGAGCTCCCGGGCCCGAAGCCGCCGGTGATCGTAGTGTCCGCGGTCGCGCCGACGCGCTCCGCGCTTCCCGGCATCCACGCAGCGCTGCCGAAACCGTTCGACTTCGTTCAGCTCTTGCACCGCGTCGCGACCGCGGCGACGCAGAGCGCCAGCGCGAGCTAGTCGGCGCCCTCTCGCCGTCTGGTGGCGGCGAGACTCGATCAGCTGAGATAGGTCGCAACCCCATGAGCGAGTCTCGCGTCAGAACGCTCGACCCTGATCGCGACCTGACCGCGGTCGCGGCGCTCGTCGGCCGCTCGCGCGCGCGGCGCGAGCCCGGCGCGATCTTCCACCCCGGTGGACTTCAGTGGTGGCTGCGGAGGGTCGGCCGGACGGGCTTTGACGTGGCCGTCCTGTGCGACCACGCGGAGATCGTCGGTCTCGCGCTGCGCGACGAGAGTGACGTCATCGCCCAAGCCGACACGGCGCACGCGAAGCACCGCGCCGAGCTCCTCGCCTGGATCGAGGCACGCGCTCGCGAGTCGATGGAGCCAGAGCTGTACGTCTCCGTCGCGGAGGGGGACGACGACCTGCGCAGCACGGTGATGTCGCGCGGATACGAGCCCAGCGAACGGTACGGCTACGAGCTCGTGTACGAGACCGCCGTCGCGCCGCCCTCGCCCGAGCTTCCGCGAGGCTTCGCGATCATCTCCCTCACACCGGAGCTGGCGGACAAGCACGTCGCCCTGCACCGCGCGGCGTGGTCGCGCCCGAATGCGCCGTCGACGTACGACCGCCACCAGCACGACGCCGTCGTCGCGATGCCCGACTTCCGATACGACCTGGTGCCGATCGCCGTTGCGCCGGACGGAGCGTTCGCTGGGTATTGCATGAGCTGGTGGGATCCGCGGTCGGCGTCCGTCGAGATCGAGCCGCTCGGCACACACCCCGACTTCCGGCGGAAAGGGCTTGCACGCGCGATCGTCCACGAGGTGTTTCGCCGGAGTCGACCGCTCGGCGCGAAGTACGTGCTCGTGTGGGGAGGGACCGCGAATCCCGAGGCGAAGGCGCTGTACGAGTCGGCGGGGATGTGGAGCCGCCGCGTGCTGCGCGACTACCGCATCGACGTGCGGCGGCCCGAGCGCTAACCGACCCGCGCGCGCTGCAGCAACGCGGGTAGCACCTCCGCGGCCTTCGCGCGCACCTCGGTCGGATCGAACAGCAGCGGCGCGCCGCCGCGCACGAGGAACGTGCCGTCGACGAGGACGTCGCGAACGCCGCGCGAGCCGCCGCCGAACACGATGCGCGCCACCGGATCGCCGCCCGGCCCGGCGAGCCGCTGACTGTCGATCACGACGATGTCGGCGCGGCGTCCGACCGCGAGCGTCCCGATCTCCTCCTCGAGGTGGAGCGCGCGGGCCCCATCGCGGGTCGCCATGACGAGCGCGTCCGCCGCGGTGAGCGCGCCCTGCCCGCGCAGCGTGCGCGCGAGGAGCGTCGCCTGGCGGACCTCGGTGAAGCCGTCGAGCTCGTTGTTGCACGCCGCGCCGTCCGCACCGATCCCGACGGTGATGCGCGCCTGCCGCAGACGGACCACGTCGGCGACACCCGAGCCGAGCTTGAGGTTCGACGACGGGCAGTGCGTCACCGCGCTCCCGCTCGCGCGCAGGGTCGCGAGCTCCGCGTCGTCGATGTGGACGCCGTGCGCGATCACCGTGCGCGGCGTGGCGATCCCGACCTCCGCAAGGTAGCCGAGCGGCGACATGCCCGTCACGCCCTGGACCGCGACGCGCTCCTCGGCGCTCTCGTTCGAGTGCGTGTGCACGAGCACCTCGCTCAGCTTCGCGAGCATGCCGACGGCCTCGAGCAGCTCGCGCGAGCACGACAGCGCGAAACGCGGCGCGTACGCGTAGCCGATCCGTCCCGCTCCGGCCTTGCTCCAGCGCTTCACCAGATCGGCGCTCGCGTCGAGCGAGGAGCGCGTGGTCTCGACGAGATCGGCCGGGACGTGTTCGCCGGTGTCCATCATCGCCTGGCCGAATCGCGCGCGGATCCCCGAGCGCACGAGTTCCTCCGCGACGACGTCGCCCCAGCGCGTCGTGCCCATGTCGAGGATCGTCGTGGTCCCGGTCGTGATGAGCTCGCCGAGACCGAGCCGCACACACGCCCGCACCGAGGCCTCGTCATGCGCGGCCTCGAGCGGCCAGATGAAACGGCGCAGCCAGTCGAGGAGCCCGAGATCCTCGGCGAGGCCGCGGAAGATGGTCTGGACCAGATGCACGTGCGTCTGCACCAGGCCGGGCATGACATAGCAGCCCGAGCAGTCCACGACCTCGGTACCACGCGGTGTCTCGACCGTGACGCCGATCTGCGTGATGTGCGCTCCGCTCACGAGCACGTCGGCCGCCATCGGACGCACGCCCTCTCCCATCGGGAGCAGCGTGCCGCCGCGGAGCAGTACGGACACTAGGAGTACGCCAGCTCGCGCAGCGCCGTCGCGAGCGCGCGGGTGCCGAGGATGACGTCCTCGGCTGCCGTCGCCTCCTCCGCGCAGTGCGACCGGCCGCCGATGCTCGGTACGAAGATCATCGCCGCGTGTGACGCCGCGCTCAGCACCTGGGCGTCGTGGCCCGCGCCGCTCGTCATCTCGCGTGGCTCCACGCCGCAGGCGACGCACGCGCGGCGCGCGACGTCGGTGGCACGCTCGTTCAGCTGGACCGGCGGCCGGTCCCGCAGTGTCCGCACCTCGACCTCGAGCTCCCGCTCGCGACCCGCGACCTTGCATACCTTCGTGATCTCCGCGACGAGCAGCGCGCGCTGCTCGTTGTCGCTGTGCCGGGCATCGACGGTGAACCGAGCCATACCCGGGACGACGTTGATCTGCGCGGGCTCGATGCTGATGGTGCCGACGGTCGCGACGGCCGGAGGCCCCATCTCGCGCGCGACCTCGGCGATCGCGAGCGTCATCGCGGCGGCGCCGAGCAGAGCGTCACGCCGGCGATGCATCGCCGTCGCTCCGGCATGGTCGGGCTGTCCGCGGACGATCACCTCGAGGTGCGCAGTGCCGACGATCGTCCGCACGACCCCGAGACGTGGGCCCTCCTCCTCGAGGATCGGGCCCTGCTCGACGTGCAGCTCGACGAACGTGTCGATGTCGCGGCGGACCGCCTGCGCGATGTTCGCCGGATCGAGACCCACGCCGCGCATCGCGTCCGCGATCGTCACGCCGTCGGCGTCGCGCACGCGCGTCGCCTCGTCGGGCTCGATGCGATCGGCGATCGCACGAGCGCCCCAGAAGTTCGTCGCGAAGCGGCTGCCCTCCTCCTCGCAGATCGCGACGGCTTCGAGGATGCGCAGAGGTCGCCCGAGCTCCGACACGAGGGCGGCGACGGCCTCGACCGCGGCGACGACACCGAGCGCCCCGTCGAGCGCGCCCCCGCCGCGCACGGTGTCGAGATGCGAGCCGGTCACGATGGCGCGTCCGCCACGCGAGCCCTCGACGCGGCCCCACACGTTGCCGACCGCGTCGCGCCGCACCAGCAGGCCCGCCTCCTTCATCCAGCCCGAGACGAGCTCGGCTGCGGCCACCCACGCGGGCGTGTAGAGCGCGCGATACAGCCCGCCGCCGGGAAGCGCGCCACGCTGCGCGAGCTCGTCGAGGCGGCGCAGCAGGCGCCGCTCGTCGATGGCGACGACCTCCGCCGTCCTCATGCGCCCATTCTCGTCACAAGACGCCCGAAGCGGCTGTAGCGCTTCTCCTCCACGAACTCTCCGTCGTCGTAGACGGTGACCCCGCGCACGAGCGCGCGCACGACCGCTCCGCGGAATGTTCGTCCGACGTACGGGCTGAGGCCACTGCGCGCCTGGAGCTGCTCCTGTTCGAACGTCCACTCGCGCTCGAGATCGACCAGCGCGACATCGGCGTCCGCGCCGGCCCGGATCGCGCCCTTCTGCGGCCACAACCCGAGCAGGCGCGCCGGTGCGCCGGCCACGAGGCGAACGAGCGTCGCGAGCCGCAGACCGCGGCGATGAACGCCCTCGGTGAGAACGACCGGAAGAAGCGACTGGATACCGGTGACACCGCCCCACGCTTCCCAGAGGTCGTCGTCACCGCGCGTCTTCAGCTCGGCCGTACAGGGCGAATGGTCGGACGCGATGAGATCGATCTCGCCCGCGAGCACGTGCTGCCAGAGCCGCTCGCGGGACGAGGCGTCGCGGATCGGCGGCGCGCATTTGAGCGCCGGCCCGATGCGGTCGACATCATCCGCGCTGAAGCAGAGGTAATGCGGGCACGTCTCGACGGTCATGTCGGCGCCGCGCTCGCGCGCGCGAAGCACGGCGGTCACCGCCGCGGAGCTCGAGGCATGCACGACGTGCACGCGCGCCCCGGTCTCGCGCGCGGCGTCGGCCAGCCGCTCGATCGCGCGGCGTTCCGCCGCTGGTGGGCGCGACTCGAGCCAGGCAGCGCGGTCCCGGCGATGCATCGCCTGCAGCTGCTCGGTGCCCTTCGCGATGAGCGCTTCGTCCTCGGCGTGGACCGCGACGAGATGACCGGCGACCGTCGCCGCCGCGAGCGCCGGCGTGAGCGAGCCCGCATCGAGATGCGGGAACTCGGGTATGCCGCTTGGGCAGAGGAACGCCTTGAGGCCCACGACGCCCGCGGTCTTCAGCGCGATGAGCGGCTCCAGATCGGTGCCGACCAGACCTCCCCACAATGCGTAATCGACGATCGCGGAGCGCGCCGCTCGAGACTCCTTCGCGCGGAACGCGGTGAGGTCCACCGTCGGTGGAAGCGAGTTCAGCGGCATGTCCGCGAGCGTCGTCACCCCGCCGGCCGCCGCGCCGCGTGTCGCGGCGTGCCAACCTTCCCAGTCCTCGCGACCGGGCTCGTTCACGTGCGCGTGCGCATCGACCACGCCGGGAAGCACGTGAAGGCCGCGCGCCTCGATCTCGTCGAAGGATCTGCCCTGGCCGGGATCGACGACCGCGTCGAACAGACCGCCCGCGATGAGGACATCCGCCTCGCGAACGCCTTCCTCGGTGACGACCCGTCCGCCGCGGATCGCGAGATCTGCGGTGGCCGTCGCCTTAGATCTCTTCTACGAGGAAGTCCTGCGCGCCCTCCCAGAGCGTGAGGCGGCCGATCTCGGCGAGATGCTCGCTGCCCTCGGTCACGGTCGCGAAGTGATTGCCCGCCAGCTGTCCGACCTTGCTCGAGAAGAGGCAAGAGCCGTACGGGAAGAGCACCTCCATCTCGGAGATGCCGCCCGGGTACACGAGCATCTGCCCCGGCGCGGGATGGCTGGTGTGATTTTCGAAGTCCACGCCCAGGCGTTTCTCGCCCATCGGGACCCAGGTGGACTCGCCGCTCCAGCGGCAGTGCACGAGCTTGCTGCGCAGCGGGAGCAGGCGGCGGATCGCCGCGACGGTCTTGGGCGCGTCCTTCTCTTCCCAGCGCGCTCTCAAGGTGTACGGCCCGGCCGTGATGCGGAGCATCGTCATCGCGGGCGTACGATACCCGCCCGATGGCGCAGGCGACGCTCTCCACACACGTGCTCGACACGACGAACGGCGTGCCCGCCGCAGGCGTCGAAGTCGCGCTCTATCGGGACGGGACGCTCGCGGCGAAAGGGACGACGGGGAAGGACGGCCGCCTCGCGCAGCTCGGCGAAGGACACGAGCCGGGCACGTACCGGATCGTCTTCGACGTCGGCGCGTACTTCCGCTCCCGTCAGCTCGACACGTTCTTCGGTAGCGTCTCGCTCGAGGTGCGCCTCAGCGGCGGGCATCAGCACATCCCGCTGCTGGTTTCGCGCTACGGCGTCGTGTCGTACCTCGGCGCGTAGATGTCCGCGGAGGTGATGACCGAACGGCTCGCCGCGGTGTTCGAGCGCGCGCCCGGTCTCGCCGCGGCGCTTCACCTCACGGCGGATGAGACGCCGCCCTCGATCATCGCCAAGGCGCGCGAGGCCCTCGGACGCATGACCGAGCGCGAGCGCATCGCCGTCCTCGACGCGCACCCCCGGATCGGCGCGGACCCCGCATCGCTGTCGCTCCTCTCGCGGCGCGAGCAGGGCGAGGAAGGCCACGCCGCGACGCTGCGCGAGCTCGCCGAGCTCAACGACGCGTACGAGAAGAAGTTCGGCTTCCGGTTCGTCGTCTTCGTGGCCGGACGCACGAAGGAGCAGATCATTCCCGTGCTGCGCGCCCGTCTCGCGAACTCTCGCGAGACCGAGCTGAGCGCTGGTATCGATGAGTTCCTCGCGATCTCGCTCGATCGGCTGGAGCGCGCGCCGTGACGCCGATGGAGATCCAATACGGGAAGACGCGGGTCATCTTCTTCCGGCTCGCGAAGCGGTCCGCGCCGCCGTTCGCTGCGTCGGTCACGATCGATGTCTTCGGCGAGCGTTTCGGCGCGGCGTACACCGAGGGAGACAACCGCGAGGTCGTCGCGACGGACACGATGAAGAACTTCGTCTACGCGACGGCGGCCGACTTCGACGGGCGCTCGCTGGAGGCGTACGTGGCGTTCCTCGGCCATCGGCTCCTCGAGACATATCCGCAGATGGAGCGCATCCGCGTGACGGCGCATGAGGTCCCGCTTGATGAGGCGTACGGCGGAAGCGACGTGGTCTTCCGCCTCACGCGTGGCGATATGGCGATGTCGCACGCGGACTTCGAGCGCTCCGCGAGCCAGATCCGCGTCAGCGACGTCCGCAGCGGGCTCGAAGGCCTGCGGCTGCTGAAGACGACCGGCAGCTCGTTCGCCCAGTTCGCGCGCGATCGGTACACGAGCCTGCCGGACCTTGTGGACCGACCGCTCACGATCCGCATGGACGTCCACTGGCGATACGCCGACGTGCGCGACGCGACCGACGCGAAGCGCCACGTCCCCGCGGATGATGTGCGCCGCGCGATCGAGGTGACGTTCCACGAGTTCGACAGCCGCTCGATCCAGCATCTCGTCCACGTCGTGGGAACGTCGCTGCTCAAGGACTTTCCGTCGCTGAGCGAGGTCGAATTCGCGGCCGAGAACCACACCCCCGATGCCGTCGCCGAGGGCAAGGGCGATGTGAAGGTGTTCGCCGAGCCGCGTCAGACCTTCGGGAAGATCGGACTCGTTCTCCGGCGCTGACGCGCGCTCCGGCTAGGAGAGACCGCCAAGGCCGACGAGCGCGCGGGCGTGCTCGAGCTCGCCGAGGTGCCGGACCGCGTGCTGGAAGAGGTACGCCTCACAGACGTCGCTGACCCGGATCTCGCCCTCGGGCACGAGGAGCGCGAGGAACGATCCCTTCAGCTTGTCGGCCGGTGGACGGTCCATCGCCTTCTCCGCGAAACGGCCGAGGGGCAGCGTCGCGATCGCACTCTCGGTGCGAGCGAACACCGCAGTCTGGTACACGCGCCAGGCGTCGAGGTCGGCGATACGGATCCGCTCCGCATCCCGCATCGGCGTGCCCCGCACCGGTGGCTCGCCGATGAGACCGACGCGCTCGGCCCAGCCCTGCTCGTCCCACAGCAGCGCGCCGGCGCCGAGATGGCGTGCCGCGTTGCGGTCCTCTCCGACGACGAGGTGCATGAGCGTGAACGCGATCGGCAGGACGCCGGCTCGCTCGAAGTGATTCACCTGTGACGGTGATAGGTCGGCCACGCCCTGCTGCCAGAGCGCGTGCACCGCGCCGATGCGACGCGCGAACGAGGCGCGCCACTCCTCGTCGATCGCGGATCGCGCCGCCGTCTGCATCGCGTCGAGTCTAGTCGGGCCGGAAGTCCGGCCAACGCGATTCGTCGGTCGCGAGACCGGCGGCGATCAGCACCGACAGTCCTTCGATGACCGGACCACGCGCCATCCCGGTCAGCCGCATGAGGCGCGGCACGTCGCTACGTCCATCGATAGCGGGGATAAGCGCCGCGACCTGCTCGGACACGACCGCGCGGTTGTGTCGGTCGCGGACGAGCGCTCCGCCGAGCCGCGTGTCATGGACGATCGTCATGTTCGGTCGCAGCCGTACGCGCGAATCGTCCTCGAGCCTGTCCTTGATCTCGCGCAGACGTTTCTGATAACGCTCGATCTCGCGCGCGACGTCCGCGAGGCGGAGCTCGTAGATCCAGGTCTCGCCCTCGGCGGAGTAGCGGGCGCCTCGCTGTCGTTGGATGAAGTCGCCCGGCTCAGCGCGTTCTCCGTCATCGAGGCGCTGCAGCGCCCCGCGCCGCACGAGGTACCAGTCGTCGTCCTTGCCTTCCACGAGCTGATCGTGCGCGAGCATGCGCGCGCGCAGCTGCGACGCGAGCGACGTCACGATGTCCGATGGCAGATCTCGCAGCGGGCTCTGCCGCTTGAGGAACACGTCCGCGACGATCAGGTCGGCACGCTCGCGCATCGCCGCGGCGAACACCGCCTGCTCGTCCATCAGGTCCCGCAGCGCGCCGCCCGGCAAGACGAGGACCTTGCACGGCGTGTCCGCGACGACCGAAGCCGATTTCTCCTGCTCGTCGAAGACGACCAGCTCGCCGACGAGCGCCGGGGCGGTCACGATCGCGAGCGTGCGCAGCTCGACCGTACCGATGACGCGAACGGTGCCGTCGGTGAGCACGTAGGCCTCGTCGGGTGCGCTTCGCTCGTTGATGAGGATCTCGCCGGCCTTCAGGCGGCGTTTCTTGGCGAGCTTCCGAAGCCGGACGCGAGACGCCACGTCGAGCAGCGCGAGCGGTCCGAACGAGAATGCGTCCGTCACTCGTCCGGTCGAATGCGCGGAAGCGCCGCGCCGATGATGTCGCGGATCGACGCGAGGTCGTTCTGCTTGACGTACGCCGCGAGA
>JBKPCZ010000197.1:0-9124 GCA_046727665.1 Chloroflexota bacterium | reverse complement strand
CGGATGTAGGACGGGATGTAGTCCATCGGACCGGGTCGGAAGAGCGCGACCATGGCCATGACGTCCTCGACGCGGTCGGGCTTGAGGTCGCGGATGTGGCGGCGCATTCCAGCGGACTCGAGCTGGAACATGCCCGTCGTTTCGCCCGAGCCGAGCAGCTCGAACGTCTTCTGGTCGTCGAGCGGGATGCGCGCGCGATCGATGTCGATCCCGCGTGAGGTCTTGATGAGCTTCAGTGCCTCGTCGAGGATCGTAAGGTTCGAGAGGCCGAGGAAGTCGAACTTGAGGAGCCCCAGCTTCTCGAGCGACTTGTCCTCGTACTGCGTCTGGATCGCCGATGTCCCCTTCGAGCGCTCGAGCGGGACGAGCGCGCTCAGCGGCTCGGGCGTGATGACGACGCCGGCGGCGTGCGTGCCGGTCGACCGCACCAGTCCCTCCACCTTCTCGGCCAGGTCGAGCAGCCGCTCGACGTGCGCCTCCTGCTCCAGCTGCTGGAGCTCGAAGACCATACGGCGCGAGTCCTCGAGCGTGACCCCGAACGGGATCGTCTTCGCCACACGATCCGCCTCGCCGTACGGCATGCCCAGCACGCGGGCGACATCGCGCACGGCCGCGCGCGCGAGCATCGTGTTGAACGTGCCGATCTGCGCGACGCGATCGGCACCGTACTTCTCGGTGACGTACGCGATGACCTCGTCGCGACGGTTGTCCATGAAGTCGACGTCGATGTCGGGGAGGGTGTAGCGCTCGAGATTGAGGAAACGATCGAAGATAAGGCCGTAGCGGATGGGGTCGATGTCCGTGAGGTCGATCGCGTAGTTCACCAGCGAGCCGCCGGCCGAGCCGCGGACCGCCGTGAGGATGCCGTGCTCGCGCGCGTAGCGGATGAAGTCCTGCACGATGAGGATGTAGCCCGAGTACCCGAGCTTGCCGATGACGGAGAGCTCCTTGTCGAGCCGTTCTCGCAGCTCCGGCGTGATGTCTCCGTACTTGGCGCGCACCCCGTTCTCGGCCATGCGACGCAGGTGCTCCTCGGGCGTGATGCCGGCCGGGACCTCGAAGTGCGGCAGCTGCAGCTCGCCGAGCGGGAGACGGACGTCGATCATCTGCGCGATGCGGAGCGTGTTCTCGAGCGCCTCGCGATCATCCGGGAACAGCGCGGCCATCTGCTCGGCGCTCTTCAGATAGAGCTCGGGGTGGTCGATCATCTTGAGGCGGTCCTGCGTGTCGATCGTCTTTCCGCTCTGGATGCACACCATCACGTCCTGCGCCTCGGCGTCCTCGGCGTGCACGTAATGGATGTCGTTCGTCGCGACGAGCGGGATGCCCGTCCGGCGCGCCACCTCGCGGACGCCCTCGAGCACGCCCTGCTGCTCCGCGACGCCGTGCTGCATGAGCTCGAGGAAGTAATTGCCCGCGCCGAAGATGTCCTGATGCTCGAGCGCGACCTTACAGGCCGCGTCGATGCCCTCATCCTGGATCGCCCGCGCGAGCTCGCCCTGGAGGCAGGCGGAGAGCGCGATGAGGCCCTGTGAATGCTGCCGCAGGATCTCCTTGTCCATCCGCGGGCGGTAGTAGTAGCCGTCGAGATGGGCGGTCGTGACGAGCGAGACGAGGTTGCGGTACCCGGTGAAATCCTTCGCGAGCAGCACCAGGTGGAACGGCTTGCCGTGCCCCTCGAGACGCGGATCGCGCTCGAAGCGGTTGGTGCGGGCGACGTAGGTCTCGACGCCGAGGATCGGCTTGATGCCTGCCTGGTTGGCGGCCACGTAGAAGTCCACCGCACCGTAGAGGGCGCCGTGATCGGTGAGCGCGATCGCCGGCATGCCGAGCTCTTTCGCGCGCGTGACGAGATCGGACACGCGCGAGAGCCCGTCGAGCAGGCTGTACTCACTGTGGGTGTGGAGGTGGACGAACGATCCCGTGATGGCGATCCTCAGGCCGCTGGTGGAAGCGCCGCGGCTCCGACCAGTCTACCCGGTCACACGATCACCACCCACGCGCTTCTCAGACGTGAGCCGCAGCTGAGTGATGACCTCGTGTCCTAAGTAGAACGCCGGCCACAGCGGTGACCGGCGATCCTTCAACCTCGCCTCTTCGTCTCTGGCACCACGCAGGCCCTCATAGGTGAGCACGGCGAAAGAGACCGCGGCATCGATCACTTCGAGCGGCTGTTGAAGCGGAACGAAGAGTTCGAGTCCTTTCTCGACGGATACGAGCAGCTTGCGGTTCGCCGTGCGCACCGTCTCGTGCTCGCCTCCGCCGATGATGCCGCCGCCGTTACTGAAGTACAGACTGGTCGTGCCGTCCGCGACGGCCGCCAGACTCACGTTGACTCCGGCCATGCGCATCTCCATAAGGGTCGCCCAGACGTGTGGCAGCTCAGGAGACGGCGCGATGTGAAAGGCGGTCGGCTTGGCCGTCAGAAGCATGTCTCGGAGTAACACGCCCGGCCGATCCCGCTGGCCGCTCACCGCCCAGTCCGCGTGATGTTCACAACGAGGCCGCGGTGGTCCGACGACAGGTTCGTCTCGGGCGTCGTGTGCGCCTGCGCGCCGACCACGCCCATCCCCCAGACGTAGTCGATGCGCTTCGGCGGATCGTCGCCGATCGTCGTCGGGCCCGCGGACTGCCCCAGGTCCTGGAACCCGGCCTGATCGAACAGCCGGATCTCGATGTCGGCCGGCTCCGCGTTGAGGTCGCCGGCGACGACGACCGAGGTCGCGTCGCCGATCTCGCGCAGGATCGTGCGCACCTGATCCTGCCGAACGAAGGTGCCGTCACTGGTGTGATCGAGATGCGTCCCGACGACGAGAAGATCGCCGATCTGAACGAAGATCGCGCCGCGGGGCTGGTTGCGCATCGTCGGTCCAGGCGCGTACGGAACGCGCTTCACGACCATCATCGGATAGCGCGACAGCACGGCGTTGCCGTAGAGGTCGCCGATCGTCGGCAGCCAGACGTAGTACATCTCGAGACGCTGCGCGAGCACCGACAGCGCGTCGTGCTGCTCGTCGATCATCCAGCCTCGCACGACCTCCTGCAGGACGAGGACGTCCGGCGACTCGCGTGCGATGGTCGCGACGATGTCGTCGAGCGACGGGATCTGTCCGGCATCGAAGCCCTGGTGCACGTTGTAGGTCATGAGGCGGAACGTCACCTTCGGCGGCTGAGGATCCGGCGTCGCGGGTACGCCGATGAACGCGAGGATCGGCACGAGGACCGCAACCGCGGCAGCGGCCGCTGCGAGCGGCGTGCCGAGCCGTACGATCGGCGTTGGCGCGACCAGCGTCGCGACAGCCGCGAGGGCGGTCGCCGCCCATATCGCGGGCTGCAGCGCGTAGAAGGCGTAGAAACCGAACGCCGCTCCTACGAACACGAGCCACCCGAGCGAAAGCGCCAGCACCGTGCCGGCGGGCGACCGCGCGGGCACCTGCGGAGCGCCGAGGATCAACGCTGCGGAGATCACGAGGCCGGCCGCAAGCACAAAGCCGCCGACGAGCGCGAGGAACGGTTGGTGCCACCACAGCAGAGCCGCCCCGATCGCCACCGCGCCGGCCCCGATGAAACGGTTCGGTCCGAACCGCGCAAGCGCCAGCGCGCCGGCCGCAAGACCGACGCCCACCACGATCTGCCCGATCAGCGTCGCCCGAGCGGGTTCGGGGCCCAGCCCGAGTCCCGCCGCCAGGGCGACCTGCGCGCCGTTCGTCGCACCGCTCTCCGCGACCAGCACGAGCGCCGGCACGGCGATGAGCGCGAGCGTTCCGACCGGACTCGCGGCCGTCCACTGCCGCTCCGCCGACAGCGACGCGAGCCCGGCGGCGCCGAAGACAAGCAAGGCGACGAGCACGATGCCCACCGCGACCGGAAACGCCAGGTCGACGACGGGCTGGGTCTTGAGCCCGGCGCGCAGCGCCAGGTCGACCACGAACGCCAGCGGCAGCGCACGTGCGAGCGCCGGCGGTGCATCGGCCACCCGCGAGCTGTGAAAGAGCGAAAGCCACCAGAACCCTGCGGCGAGTGCGACGACCGAGAGCGCGAGATCGAGCCAGTTGCTCCGCGATGCCGTGAGCAGCAACGTCGCGATGCCGAAGATCGCGGCACTGAGGCCGACCGCGCGCCGCGGTCCGAAACGGCGGGCGACGATGAACGCGAGGAAGGAGGTCCCGAAGACGGCGAGCGCCGTGACACCCAGATTCGTGTTCGGCGCGCCGAAGAACGTGAGCTGGAACGTGGAGCTGAACGTGCGGAGATCTGCGAACAGGAAGAGGAGCCCGATGACCCCGAAGGTCACCTCGCCGATCACGCGCGGGAGTCTAGGCCCTGGACTCCGCGCGCCACAGTTCGGCGAGCTCGCGCGTCGCGTCGTCGACGTACCCGCGGACCATCTCGATCGCGCTGAACGTCGGATCCTCGGACATCGGTCCGAGTACGAGCGCTCCGGCCGGTTCGCTCTCGACGACGATCGGCAGCGTGACGGTGCGGCCGCCGTGCGCGAGGCGCTCGAGCGCCAGCGACGCTTGCCAGTCGAGCGTCGGCTGCGCGATCTCGTGGATGGTCGGCGCGGGAACGATGCGGGCCTCCCGCATGGCGCGAGCGACGGCGTTGTAGCGCTCGTCGAGGGGGATCGTGAACTTCCCGGTCGTGATGCCCAGCGCGTAGTCGAGCTCTCGCGCGATCTCGGAATCGCTCACGAGCTCGCCGCGCAGGACGCCCGCGCCGGGATCGACGCCCATGAGGAACGCCGTCGCGAAGCCCGCGCCGGCGCAGCGCCGCAGCAGGTCGGCGAGGACCGTCTCCGCCGTGCGCTGCGCCGCGCGGCGCTCCGCGGTGGCGGGCCTCGCGGCGCTGACGGTGTCGGCCGGCGGTGGCACGTTCGCCGGCGCCGGTTGGAATCGGCCGGAGAGACGGACCTGGCCGAAGCGCGGAGCCGCGACCTCGGCGACCGCTGCGATGAGCCGCAGCTCGTGATCGGTGAAGCCTTCGGGCCGGAATGTCTGCACGGTCATGACACCGAAGACCTCACCGGCTCCCACGAGCGGGATCTGAAGTACGGCCACATTGCGGCGGCGCACGTTCGCGCCATCGCGGATCGCGAGCTCGCGCTGGAAGACATGCCAGCGGCGATCGTGGCGAGCGGCGTAGCAGGAGGGACCGTCGTCGACGCTCTGACGGCCGAGCTCCGACGCGTCGGCCTCCGGACCGAGGACCTTGTAACGGTAGGCGACCTCGGTGAGCGCGATGTGGAACAGGGAGATCGAGAACGCCGACGCGTCGGTGATGACGTTCATCACGTCGCGGAGGATCCGCCCGAGGCTTCGGGCATCGCCCGCGTCGTCGAGGGACTTGCGGACCTCCTCGACGACGAGGTCGACGCTGTCGGTGCGGCTCATGCCCTCGGTGCGCGGAGCCTCGGGCTCTCGTGCTTTCACCTCCGTCGCCGTCTCGGACACCAGCGTGAGCTGCGGTTCACTCGCCTGCCGCGGTTCCCTCGCCGGCTGCGGTTCACTCGCCGACTCCACTTCACTCGGCGACTCCGCTTCGTCCGCCGACTTCGGTTCACTCGCCGGCTCCGGCTCCACCGCCGGCGCGGGCGGTGGCGTGAAGACGGACGATTGCTCGACCTCCACCGGGTACGCCGGCGGGCTGGGCGCGAACGCCTCGCCCGCCATCGCCGAGGCGATGAGCTCGCAGGCGAGATCGAGCGCTTCGCGTGTGTGCTGCGCCATCTGCTCGCGCGTGATGAACGTCCCCAGCAGGACGCCGACGGTGCGCCCCTGCGCGACGAGACGCGCGATGAGCAGGCGCGGCGGGGCGCCGACCCACTCCGCCTGGTACGGCACCGGCCAGTCGAGGGCGAGCGCGCGGTTCGCGGGGAGCGCGTCGTCGGGGAGATTCAGCGTCGTGAGCCGGCGGTCATGCAGCCACGGCAGGCGGCCGACCTGAACGATCCCGGTGTCGCTGGCCGGGGGCTGCCGCACGACCGCGACGCCCATGAGGTACGGAACGCTGTTGAGGAGGATGCGGAGGGTCGCCTCGACCGGCGAAGTGACCGTCGCGGCGCCCAGCGGCGTCGGCTCCGTCCTCATCGTCGCCGAGCCATGTTCGGCCCCCGTCATGTGCTGCGCCACTGCTGCCAACCGGAAGTGTCCTCCCCGCCACGAACGCCCGTCAGTCGTGTTGTAGAGGCGCGAGGTCCTATGGCGTCCTCACCGGTCGGGGGATATGGCGGGGGATATCCGGTACTGGCGAGTACTGGAGGACGGCCGGGGTGGTGGCAGGTCAATGCGCCGATGTCCCGCCGTCCACGAGGAGGGTCTGGCCGGTGACGAAGCTTGCCGCCGGTGACGCGAAGAAGACGACCGCCGCCGCCGCATCTTCAGGCGTCCCGAGCCGTCCCAGCGGCGTGCGCGCCACCTCTTCCTCGCGGAATGCCGGGTCCTTCCGCATGCGCTCGCGCGTGAGATCGGTCTCCACCAGGCTGGGTCCGACGGCGTTCACGGTGATGCCGTGCGGTGCGAGCTCCAGCGCTAGCGAGCGCGTGAGGTTCACGACCGCGCCCTTCGCGGCGCTGTAGGCAACACGCTGGCGCCGTCCAACGACGCCATAGATCGACGCGATGTTCACGATGCGTCCGCCACGGCGAGCGGCGATCATCCGCGCGGCCGCGGCCTGGGTCACGAAGACGAGACCTTTGAGGTCGATGTCGATCACGGTGTCCCACGAGCCCGCGTCGAGCGTGCCGAGATCCTGCGGGATGTTCGTGCCGGCGTTGTTCACCAGGATGTCCATGCCTCCCCACTCGCGATCGATGCGTTCGAAGCAGACGCGGATCGACGCCTCGTTGCGAACCTCGAGCAGGAGCGCGAGGGAACGCCGACCCTTTGCGCGCAGCGCAACCGCGACCGGCTCGGCGTCATCGCCGTTCCGCGATGTGACAGCGACGCTGGCGCCGGCGTCCGCGAGGGCGAGCGCGATCGCCCGACCCATGCCGCGGGACCCACCGGTGACGAGCGCTCGCTTTCCTTCCAGACCGAACGATGCGGACATCTGTGCGTGTGCGAGCATACGGGCGATGGCGACCGCGTCCGTCGAAGTCCGCATCCCCAACGACGCGCGCGACACCGCAGCACTCGCGGCGGAGCTCCTCACCAAGGAAGCGCAGGACTTCCTCATCCGGCTGCACCGCGAGGTCGAGCCCACCCGCGCCGGTCTCCTCGAAACGCGGCGCGAGCGATGGCGCGAGCTGCGCGAGGGCGGCACGCTCGACTTCCTGCCGGACTCGCGACCGCTGCGCGAATCGCAGTGGACGGTCTCGCGCGTGCCGGCGGATCTCCGCACGCGCAAGGTCGAGATCACCGGGCCGACCGATCGCAAGATGGTCATCAACGCGCTGAACTCGGGCGCATCCGTGTACATGGCCGACTTCGAGGACGCGAACACGCCGACGTGGCGCAACCTCGTCGAGGGCCAGCGCAACCTCACGGATGCGATCGAGCGGACGATCGAGTTCCGGAATCCCGACGGCCGCGTCTACAAGCTGAACGAGAAGACCGCGACGCTCGTCGTGCGGCCGCGCGGCTGGCACCTCGACGAGAAGCATTTTCTCGTCGAAGGCCGTCCCATCGCCGGCGCGCTGTTCGACTTCGGCCTCTATTTCTTCCACAACGCCAAGCGCCTGCGCGATCGGGGCACCGGTCCGTACTTCTACCTGCCGAAGCTCGAGAGCCACCGCGAGGCGCGCCTCTGGAACGAGATCTTCAAGTGGTCACAGGACGAGCTCCATGTCCCGCGCGGCTCGATCAGGGCCACGGTGCTGGTCGAGGTCATCACGCTCGCGTTCGAGATGGACGAGGTCCTCTACGAGCTGCGCGAGCACTCCGGCGGGCTCAACGCCGGGCGCTGGGACTACATGTTCAGCATCATCAAGAAGTTCGCGGGACGTCCCGAGTTCATCCTCCCCGACCGGGCGCAGGTGACGATGGCGGTCCCCTTCATGCGCGCGTATACCGAGCTCCTGGTGAAGACCTGCCACCGACGCGGCGCATTCGCGCTCGGCGGCATGGCCGCCTTCATCCCGAATCGCCGAGACCCGGCGGTGACCGAGGCCGCGCTCGCGAAGGTGCGCGAGGACAAGGTCCGCGAGGCGAACGACGGCTTCGACGGGACCTGGGTCGCGCATCCGGATCTGGTGGAGACGGCGATGGCCGAGTTCGACCGCGTGCTCGGCAACAAGCCCAACCAGCTCGAGCGCCAGCGACCCGAGGTGGTCGGCCAGTCAAAGCTCCTGCTCGACGTGAAGATCCCCGGCGCGACGATCACCGAGGCCGGGCTGCGTACGAACGTGAGCGTCGGCATCCAGTACATCGCGTCGTGGCTGCGAGGGACCGGCGCGGCGGCGATCAACAACCTCATGGAGGACGCTGCGACTGCCGAGATCTCGCGCTCGCAGGTGTGGCAGTGGGTGCATCACGGCGTCGCGCTCGCCGAGGGACCGACCGTGACGCGCGAGCTCGTGAAGAAGATCGCTCAGGAGGAGCTCGCGAAGATCCGCGAGGCCGTCGGCGACGAGCAGTTCGCGAGCGGCCGCTACGACGATGCGACTGCGCTATTCGACGAGGTCGCGCTCTCCGAGGACTTCGCCGAATTCCTCACCCTCCCTGGGTACGAGCGACTCGATTAACGCCGCCGGCGCTAGCGGATGCGCTCGACCAGGATGCGGTTGATCACCGCAGGGTTTGCCTTTTGGCCCATGCGCTTCATGACCTGCCCCACGAGCGCCCCGAGTGCACGCGTGTTACCCGCCCTGTAGTCGTCGACAGCCTTGGGGTTTTCCGCGAGCACCGCGTTGACCGCGGCCGTGATCGCCGACTCGTCCGACACTTGCGTCAACCCCTTCGACGTGACGATCGTTTCGGGCGCAGCGCCGGTCTGCCACATCTCGGCGAAGACTGCTTTCGCGGCCGAGCCGGACACCTCGCCTCTCTTCACGAGCGCGACGAGCGCGCCGAGCTGCGCGGGCGTGACCTTGGCTCCTGCGACCGAGCCACCGTCGCTCTTGAGGTAGCGCAGGAACTCACCGGTCACCCAGTTCGCGACGGTCTTCGCCTCGCCACCGGCCGCC
>JBKPCZ010000196.1:0-4793 GCA_046727665.1 Chloroflexota bacterium | reverse complement strand
GCGCGCCGCGCGCTGCAGGATCGACTCGTCGACGTCGGTGATGTTCTGCGCGTAGCGGACGGCCCTTCCAGCTGACTCGAGGTGGCGTACGAGAACGTCGAAGACGAGGAAGGTGCGCGCATGACCCAGGTGCGTCGTGTCGTACGGCGTGACGCCGCACACGTACAGCGTGATCGGGCTCGAGAGTGGACGGAACGGCACGACCGCGCGGCGGCGCGTGTCGTACAGACGCAGCACTGACCGCTGACGATATCCTCGCGACGCATGCCGCGCTCCTTCATGCCCGACATCGACACCACCCTCGCCACGATCAAGCGCGTCGCCTCCGCGCCGACGGCGCCGTATCACGAGTTTCGAGCGCTGCGCGCGATCCGGCGGGAGCTGGAGCGGAATGCCCTTGCGGTCCACGAGGA
The DNA here is from genome assembly GCA_046727665.1 of Chloroflexota bacterium. Taxonomy (GTDB): domain Bacteria; phylum Chloroflexota; class Limnocylindria; order P2-11E; family P2-11E; genus CF-39. The sequence goes on along the minus strand of JBKPCZ010000196.1, from coordinate 4,380 downwards.
CGCGTACGGACAGGTGTCGGCCCGCGTCACCCGTGGGCACGCGAAGCGAGGGCTCGCTCTCATCGCTCATACGGATCATCCGGCGTTCGAGATCACGGAGGCGAAGGGACACGAAGGTCGCGCGCGCATCCTTGGCGGGCTGTACGCGGAGTTCTTTGCCGCGAGCGTCCCCGTCCTGGTGTACGACGACGCGGAGAGCGCGCCCTTCGCCGCGACGCTCGACGATCACGTGCAAGCTCCCGACGCCGTCAACAACTCGCCGGGGCATTGCCGGATCCGCGGCGTTGCCGAGCTGCACGCCGGTCAATGGGCGGTCATGGACCTCCCGCCATTCGTCGTGAGTGGCGACGAGCTGCACCTGCGCGCTGCCGACGACCTCGCGCTCTGCGCGGTCGTCGTGCTGGTGCTCGCGGCGCTGCGCGACGATCCCCGCCCGCACGACGTGCGCGCGGTATTCACGCGCGGCGAGGAGTCCGGCCTGTTCGGAGCGCGTCTGGTAGCGGAGGACGGCCTCTTGCCGCGCGACGTCGTGATCGTCTCGCTCGAAGCGAGCCGCGCGCTGCCGCATGCGGCGCCCGGGCGCGGCGTCGTGGTGCGCGCGGGGGACGTTTACAACACCTTCGACAACGATGCGGAGCGTTTCCTGCGCGTCGCGCGCGAGGAGCTGACCGCCGCAGGCATCGCGACCCAGCGCGCGCTGCTCACCGGCGGCACCTGCGAGTCCTCCGCGTTCGTGCGCATGGGGTGGAGCGCGACGGGCATCGCCGTCCCGAACGTGAACTACCACAATCAGGGCGAGCAGTCACACACGTTCACGCCGGAGATCGTTCGGCTGTCGGACCTGCGGAGCGCCGTCGCCTTGCTCGTCGAGGCAGCAGCCGCCGCGGGCGTCGATGCGGACGAGTCCTGGTGGCCCGACGTGAGGGTTGTGCCGCGACAGATCCGCGATCTCCTCCGCGTCCGTCGCTGACGGCCCTTGCCTGACCGCTACCGATTTTGTATGGCCCCTTGACTTGGCCACCATGAGCGGGTGTACAACAGACAGGTTCCGCGGAACGGAGCAGAAAAGGCCTAGCACCAACGTCACAGGAGGTGTCATGGTCCGGCTGCACAAAGTGTTCGGAGTCCTTCAAGTCGATCGATGACGCCCCCGGCGGAAGGGGGCCACACCGTTCGAGCGCACCCGAGCGGTTTTGATTCGGAACAAGAGGATCACACTCCGGTGTGATCTCCCGCATCGGGGCCGGAAGTGAGGCCTGTAGCTCGGGAGCGCGAAGGCAACCAAACGCGAACACGAGACGACCCCCGGACGCGGGGGTCGTCTTTCATTGTCAACTGCGCAGCAGTGTGTGAACGGGTATCGCGGACTGCCCGTACCCTCGGTGCGGATGGAAAGCGGCGGCGAGCTCGCCTGGTTCCGCGCCGAAGTCCTCCGCTCGATCCTCCACCCTTTCGATTTCGCCCGATCCATCGCCCGCGAGCACTACGGCCTCGCCGGTGTGCTCGTCGCGCTCGCGGCCGGTGTTGCCCTCTCGATCGCGATCGACGCGCTGATCCTTACCTCGAAGGCGTTCTCTCCCTTCGATTTCGTCGCTCAGGTGCTCATCGACTCGGTCTTCCTGGGCGTACGGCTTGCGGTCACCGTCGCGATCGTCGCTTCCGCGGGCTACTGGGTGGCGCGGCTCCTCCGGCGCGATCTCACACTCGACCAGACGTTCACCGCCTTCAGCTTCGGGCTGTCGCCACTCCTGGTCGCTCCGATCGCGGCCTTGCTCGTGCTCCTGGCGCCGGAGCTCCTCCCGATCGCCGGAGCGGTCACGCTCCTCGTCGTGGTGCGCGCGATCGTCGGGCTGGCGATCAATCTGCGCGCGCTGCTGCCATCAGCGCTGGTCATCGTGCCGTTCGCCGTGATGCTCGCCACGAGCGCGCTGGTGATGTCCGACCAGATCTCGCGCGTGAGGTTCGCGGCGTACGCCATCGCGCCACAGCTCGTCCCGGACTTCGGCACGACGCCGACGACCGGCAACGTTTTCGAGGCCGCCGACTTCACGATCACGCTGCCGCCCGGCTGGAAGAACGTGACGAGCGGAACGCAGGGGGAGGCCGCGCGATACGAGTCCGACATCGCCGAGCTGCGCGTCGCGCGGGCGCGCGGCGTGCCCCTCTCGACGGCCGACGCGTATGCGGACTCGGCCTCCATCGCGGAGCGCCAGGGGCTCGTGAACTCCTGGCGCGAACGCTCCGTGGTGCGCATCAACGGTGTCATCGCCGTCGATGACCGTTACGGCGGTGTCTACGAGGGCCGCCGCGTTCTCTATCGGCAGTTCACCGCGGTGCCGCGCACGCAGGGGCTCGCGCTGATCTTCCACTTCGTCGAACCGGCCGACGAGCAGGCCGCGCTCGCTGAGGCGGCAGCCATCGCCGCCACGTGGCGGATACGCGAGACGTCGCGTTAGGCGCCGCTACGGGCTCAGCGGGACCTCGCGAATGAAATCGTCCGCGCCGATACGGAACGCGCGTATCTCCGGCGTGCCGGTGCGCAGCGAGATGAGGACGTAATACGCGTCGGGGTAGTGCGCCTCGGCACGATCGGTCGGGGAGGGATACGGCTGGCTCGCCGGGTGGCTGTGATAGATGCCGATCAGCTCCTCGTCCGCGGCATCGATCGAACGGAACGCGCTCAGCTGCTCGCGCGGATCGATGACGTAGCGCGTCGTCGGCGTCTCGTGCACGTTCACGCAGCGGATCACACGCGAGACGCCGCCGTCGCGGCCGGCGAGGAGTCCGCAGGCCTCACGCGGCGCTTCGTCGCGGGCGTGCGCGACGATCTCGTCGCGCACGCTCACGGGAAGGCGAAGGTCGCCGGCTATGCGGCGCCACCGGCCATCGCTGGGATGACCATGACCTCGCTGCCGTCGGGGACCGCTGCGCCGGTCCCGCCCTTCGCGCGCGCGTCGTCGTCGCCGATGTAGACGTTCACATAGGTGCGGATCGCACCGCTGTCGTCGAGGACACGAGCACGGAAGCCGGGATGGCGTCGCTCGATGTCCGAGATCACGTCGGCGAGCGTGCCGGCGCTCGTCTCGAGCCTCGTCTCTCCTCCGGTCGCCTCACGCAGCGCACCCGGCAGACGCACGGTCACCGCCACACCATCACTCCCATAGCGGCGTACTCAGATATCGCTCTCCGCCATCTGCGATCAACACGACGATACGGCCCGGTTGTTCCCTCGCGACCGCCGCGGCCGCGGCGACGGCCGCGCCGCCCGACACGCCGCTGAAGATGCCCTCTTCGCGCGCGAGCCGCCTGGTCATAGCGATGGCCTCGTCGGTGCCCATCACACGGTGCTCGTCGGCTGAGCGCTCGTCCCAGATCGGCGGCCGCAGCGCGGTCGCCATGTGCTTCCAGCCCTCGATGCCGTGCAGCGCGTCGTCGGGCTGCACGGCGACGATCCGCACGCCATGCGGCCGAAGCGCGGCCGACACGCCGACGATCGTGCCGGACGTGCCGACGCCGGCGACGAAATGCGTGGCGCGACCGTCGGTCTGTGACCAGATCTCAGGTCCGGTGGTCAGCTCGTGTGCGCGCGGATTGACCGGGTTCGAGTACTGGTCGACGTACACGTGCGCTGGGCTCGCAGCGGCGAGGCCGCGCGCCTCCCGGATCGCGCCGTCCGTGCCTTCGAGCGGGTCGGTGAGCACGACCTCCGCGCCGAACGCGCGGATGATGCGCTTGCGCTCGACCGAGACCTTGTCCGGCATCACCAGACACGCGGGGTGGCCGCGCACCGCGCAGACCATGGCGAGCGCGACGCCGGTGTTGCCGCTGGTCGCGTCCATCACGATCTTCCCTCCGCCCAGGCGCCCGTCCTCTTCCGCCGCGACGACCATCCACAGGCCGGCGCGGTCCTTGACGCTGCCGCCGGGATTGGCCGACTCGATCTTCGCCCACAGCTCGCCGAGCAGGCCCGCGCCGACACGGCGCAGCGGCACGAGCGGCGTGTCGCCGATGCGCTCGAGGATCGTGTCACGCACGCGCTCACGTACGAGCGCCGCGGTGAGGATCACGTATCGAAGGCTAGGGCTCGACGCGCGGCGCTATGTGCGAGCTGTCTCCAGCGCGCGGCGCGCGAGCCGCAGGGCCTCTTCGCTGTCGCCGGTCGATTCGGCCGCGTGCGACCAGCGATCGAAGATGACGCGCAGCAGATGCGGTGCGCGCTCCTCCGAGAGCTGGCGTGCCTCCTGGAAGGACCGCCGCGCCGCGGCCGCGTTGGAACTCATGCGCAGCTCGCCGAGCAACACGAGGAGCCGGACCTGCGCGTCGGGCTGATCGACCTTTCGCGCGAACTTGAGCGCCTCCTGGGCCATGTCGAGAGCGTGC
>JBKPCZ010000195.1:0-7022 GCA_046727665.1 Chloroflexota bacterium | reverse complement strand
GTACTCGGGTCTGCTCCTGACGACGCTGCTGGTGTTCCCGCTCGGACGCTGGGCCTTCGCGCGCGCGGAGCGCTCGATGCGCGTCCGGGGCACGCTCGGACAGTATTAGCGAGTCCCCGCTAGGCTAGCCGCCGTGGGCATCGTCTGGCGCACGCTCATCAACGCGGTCGCGATCGCGGTGGCCGCGTACATCGTGAACATCTATCAGCCCGACGCGATCCAGTGGGGCCAGGTCGATTACGGCCTCGGGGACCTCGGCCGCTATCTGTCGCTCGCGCTCACCGGCCTCACGCTCGGCGTGGTCAACGCCTTCGTCAAGCCGATCCTGGTCATGATCTCGATGCCGATCACGTGCCTGACGCTGGGGCTCTTCATCTTCGTCATCAACGCGCTGATGCTGCTGCTGGTGTCGGCGATCCCGATCCTCGGCTTCGTCGTCAACGGCTTCGTCGTCGCGCTCGCCGGCTCGATCCTGATCTCGATCGTGAGCTGGGCCCTGTCGATGGTCCTGCCCGACTGACGCTCGGCGCGTGATGGCGACGAAGGGTCCGCCCGATTTCGTCGTCGTGACGGGCCTTTCGGGCTCGGGCAAGTCGCAGGCGGTGAAGGTCTTCGAGGACCTCGACTACTACACGCTCGACAACCTGCCACCGGCCCTCATGAAGACGACGCTCGACGTGTGCCGGCGTGGCGGGCATCCTCGCGTGGCGTTCGTCGTCGACGCGCGCAGCGGCGCGTTGTTCAACGAAGCGACAGCGGCGCTCGACGCTCTCGCGGCGGCAGGGGAACGTCCCCACATCCTCTTCTTCGACGCGTCCGACGACGTGCTGCTGCGGCGCTACAGCGAGACGCGTCATCGCCATCCGCTGGAGGGCACGGGTGGCGTGCAGCCCTCGATCGATGAGGAGCGGCGAGTGCTCGGCGCGCTGCGGGCGCGGGCCGACAAGGTCATCGAGACCACGCACCTCAGCGTCAAGGATCTCCGCGACACGCTGCACTCGCTGTACGGCGGCGCCCACACCGGCATGCTCGTGCACGTCACGAGCTTCGGGTACAAGAACGGGCTGCCACCCGGCGCCGACCTCGTCTTCGACGTCCGTTTCATGGAGAACCCGTTCTACATTCCGGAGCTCCGTCCGAAGACGGGTCGCGACGCCGAGGTGCGCGAGTTCGTCCTTCGGCACCCGGCAACGCAGGAGTTCCTGTCGCATCTGGTTCCGCTGCTGCGCTTCGCGTTGCCGCGCTACGAGGACGAGAAGAAGGCGCGACTCGGCCTCGCCTTCGGCTGCACGGGTGGGTGGCACCGCTCGGTCGTGATCGCGGACGAGGTCGCGAAACGCCTGAAGGACTTCTGGCCGGGCGAGGTCACCGTGGAGCATCGTGACATCGGTCGTGCGGAGGTGACGACCTGAGACGCGGCGTCACCCGGTCGGAGCGATCGCCGCTGTCCGAGGAGGTGAAGGCCGAGCTGGCGCGCGTGCGTCCCGGCGACTGCGATCGCCGAGTGCTCGCCGCGCTGTTGCCGCGAGCCGAACATCTCGGTGCGCCGGCTCGACGTCTGGCCCACTCTGCCGAGATCGCTGCCGGGCGGTCGTCGCTGCGGCGCGAATGCTGCCGGCGCACGTACCTGCGCGGCCTGTTCCTGGCCGGCGGGTCTTTATCTGCGGGTCCGTCGGGCTATCTCTTGGAGCTCCGGCCGCCACGCGGCGAGGCGACGCGGGCGCGCGCGGTGCTGGAGCGCGAGGGGTTCGTGCCGCGTTCGCGCGTGCGGCGCGGGCGGCCGGTGCTGATGCTGCGCGATGCCGACGAGATCGCCTCGTTCCTGCGGCATGCGGGCGCGGGCGAGACGCTGCTGCGGTTCGAGACGCGGCGCGTCTCGCGCGAGATGCGCGGTCGGACGAATGCGAGCGTGAACGCCGACGCGGCGAATCTCGCGCGCGCCGTCGCGGCGGCCCGCGATCAGATCGAAGCGGTGCGCTCGCTCGCGGCGTCCGGGCGACTGGGCCTGCTGCCGGCGGAGGTGCGGGCCGCGGCCGCCGCCCGCCTGCGTGCTCCGGAGGCGACACTGGCCGAGCTCGCCGTCCGGCTGGAGACGACGAAGTGGGTCGTGCGGCAGCGGCTGCGCCGCGTCATGGACGAGGCCGCGCGTTGACACGATCGCGTCTGGTCCTCGGCAACTGGAAGATGAATCCGGCGACCATCGCCGACGCCGTTGCCCTCGCTCGCGGCGTCGTCGATGCGGTGCCCGCCGGCGACGTCGCCGTCGGCGTCGCGCCGCCGGCGGTCGCACTCGCCGCCGTCGCCGACGCCGTGCGCGGCACGCACCTCAGCGTGTACGCCCAGGACGTGCACTGGGAGGACAAGGGCGCGTTCACCGGCCAGGTCGCCGCGTCGATGCTCGCCGGTCTCGCCGCGGGCACGATCGTCGGACACTCCGAGGTGCGTCGCGATCTCGGCGACGACGACGCGCGCGTCGCGCGGAAGCTCGCCCGGGCCATCGCCGCAGGGCTTCGGGTGGTCCTGTGCGTGGGCGAGAGCGAAGCGCAGCATCTTGCCGGCGAGGCGGACGCCGTCGTCGCGCGGCAGGTCGCGGCCGATGTCGCCCCGCTGCGGGCCGATCGCGAACGCGCCGCGCAGCTCGTCATCGCCTACGAGCCGATCTGGGCGATCGGAACGGGACGGCCGGCGACCGGCGCGCACGCGGCGGCAGCCGCGCGCGTGATCCGGCGCACGCTCGAGGCCGCGGGACTGCCGGGCGACCGCACGCCCGTGCTCTACGGCGGGAGCGTCACGGCGGCGGGCGTCCGCGAGTTCGCGGCCGCCGATGGCATCGATGGCGCGCTCGTGGGAGGAGCGTCACTCAAAGCGGAGGAGTTCGGAGCGATCGTGCGGGCCTTCGCGTGACGGCTGAATACCGCCCCGTCGTCCTCTGCGTGCTCGACGGTTGGGGGATCGCGCCCGATGGTCCGGGCAACGCCGTGACGCGCGCGAACACCCCGCGTCTCGACGCGCTGTTCGCACGTTACCCGCACGCGAAGCTCGACGCGAGCGGCCGCGCGGTCGGCCTGCCCGACGGAGTCATGGGCAACAGCGAGGTCGGCCACCTCACGATGGGCGCCGGATACATCCAGTACCAGGAGCTCGTCCGCATCAACGACGCGATCGATGACGGAAGCTTCTTCGAGAACGCCGCGCTGCGCGAGGCCTGCGCCGCGGCACGCGAGCGCGGGACGCTTCACCTCATGGGGCTCATCTCCATCGGCGGCGTGCACGCGGACATGAAGCATCTCGCCGCGCTCACCGAGCTCGCGAAACGCGAGCAGGTCGCGCGCGTCGTCGTGCACGCGTTCCTCGACGGCCGCGACATGCCACCGCGGAGCGCGCTCGAGCTCCTGCCGCGGATCGGCGCGCCCATCGCCACGGTGCATGGTCGTTACTACGCGATGGACCGCGACAAGCGCTGGGAGCGCACGGAGCGCTCGTACGACGCGATCGTGGACGCGTCGGGTCCGCGCTGCGACAGCGCGACGGCGGCTGTCGAACGTTGCTACGAGGACGTGGCCTGCAGCGACGAGCTCTTGGCGCCGCACATCGTCCGTGACGGCGCTCCGATGCGGGACCGGGACGCGGTGATCTTCTTCAACTTCCGTCCTGACCGCGCCCGTCAACTGACGTGGGCGCTCATGCGGAAGGACTTCGATGGTTTCCCACGGAAGCGCGTTCCGCAGGATCTGACCTTCGTGACGCTGACCGAATACAAGGCCGGGATCCCCGAGGTGAAGGTCGCGTTCGCGCCCGCCGAGGTCGTGCCGATGGCCCAGGTGCTTTCCGAGGCCGGACTCAAACAGTTCCACACCGCCGAGACGGAGAAGTACGCGCACGTGACGTATTTCTTCAACGGCGGCCATGAGCCGCCGTTCGCGGGTGAGGACCGGATCCTGGTGCCGTCACAGAAGGTGGCGACGTACGACCTCCGACCCGAGATGAGCGCCGCGGGGGTCGCGGACACTCTCCTGGACGCCATCCGGAGCGGCAGGTACGACTTCGCGATCGTGAACCTCGCGAACCCGGACATGGTCGGACACACTGGCGACTTCGACGCCACACGCGCGGCGATGGCGGCCACCGACGACGCGGTCGGCCGTGTCGTGGACGCGGCGCTCGAGGCGGGCGGGTGCGTGCTCGTCACGGCGGATCACGGGAATGCGGAAGAGATGCTGTTCCCTGACGGTGGGCGGAACACGCAGCACTCGACGAATCCGGTGCCGGTCGTGTTCGTCGCACAGGACGCCGCTCGGTCCTCGGTGCGCGATGGAGGCCTGCGTGACGTGGCGCCCACGCTGCTCGCGCTCCTCGGGTTGCCCGTTCCCTCACGCATGACCGGCCGATCGCTGCTGCAGCCGCGGGGAAGCTGATGCGCGCGAGCCGCGCATGGTGGGCGTATGCCGTCGTGGCCGCGGTGTTCGCAGCAGCTTCAGTCGGTCATTGGCTCTGGGCACTCGCGATGGACGGGCCGGTGCTCTACGGAGAGGGTGCGGTGGCGCACGCGGCGATCCTCGCGCGGGATCACCTCGAATATACGTTCACCGCGCGCTACGGCGATGTCACGCCGATCTTCACCGCGGCGAACTATCCGCCTTTGTACTTCCACCTCGCCGCGGTATCCGATCCTTTCATTGCCGGCCGGATCGCGAGCATCGTCGCCAGCCTCTGCGTGGCCGGAGCGATCGCGTGGCATGCCCGCCAGGCCGGCCCTGCGGTCGCCGCAACGCTCGGGCTCGCGTGGCTTGGTTCGATCCCGGTCATGCAGTGGGGTCCCGCGCTCAAGCCTGACGCGGTCGCGCTCGCTCTCACCGTGGGCGCGGTGCTCGCGCTCGGGCGAGATCGTCCGCTGCACTCATTCTCCGGAGCGCTTGTCGGCCTGGCGGCGATGGCGAAACCGACCGCCCTGGTGCCTGCGGCTGTCCTGTTCGTCGTAGTCGCGCGGCGTGACCCGCTTGCCGCACTTCGGGCTCTCGTCGCCGGCCTCGCCGCCTCGCTTGTGGTCGCATTGCTGACTGAGGGCCCATCGAAAGCGGTTTACGTTCACGTCTTCGACTGGAACGCACTGCCGTGGCGGGTCGAGCTCCTCGTTGGCCTCGTCATCGTCGCGATCCTCGTTCTCGCGGTGCCGAGCGTGACGATGATCGCCATGCGGCCATCCGAAACCGCTGTCGGGGCATACATAGTCGCCGGGGTCGGCATGCTTCTGCTTGGAGGTCGCGAGGGCGCCACGGTCAACTACTTTCTCGATCTGTCGGCCGCACTCGCGTTAGGCGCAGCGACCGTGGCTTCTAGGCTCGCATTGGGCCGCGCGTACCCGCTGGCATCACTCTGTCAGCTCGTCATCGGCGCCGCACTGCTCAATCCCTTCCCATCGCTGCCCAGTCTGCTGCAGCCAACCGGTAAATGGAGCGATCCCTCGCGCGTGGCGCTCGTGCGGGACCTGCCAGGCACGCTGCTCGTGGAGGACAGCGGGCTGTTGGTTGCCAACGGCCGTGAGCCGATCGTCGACGATCTGTTCCTGTGGTCGCGGGTGTACGCCTCAGGTCGATTCTTCCTGGAGGGTCAGCGGCTCTTGGCCGCGGTCCGAGCGGGCACCTTCGACGCGGTCGTGAGCGAGGTCGAGCTCGAGCGCATCGATGCGGGACCCGGCTACGAGCGGCAACGGTGGCATCCCGATCTCATCACCGCCGTCCTCGACCGCTATCAGATGCAGGGGCGTGCGTACGGCCTGTGTCAGCCGTTCGTTCGCTGCCAGCAGCTCTACGTCTACACCCGTCGCTAGCCATACAATGAAGCGACCCCATGGATCTTCTTCAGGTCGCCCAGATCGTCATTGCGGTCGCCGTCGGCGCCTCCATCCTTCTGCAGGCGCGCGGCACGGGGCTGTCCTCGACCTTCGGCGGTGAGTCGACCGCGTATCGCAGCCGTCGCGGCCTTGAGCGGACGCTCTTCCGGCTGACGATCGTGCTCATCGTCGTGTACGTGGTGATTTCGCTCTTGGGCGCTCGTTCAGCCAGCGTCTAGGTGAGGGCCCGCGACAAATTCATCGTCGTCGCACTGATCGGGCTGCTGGTCGTCGTCAGCGGGATCGCGATCGCGCTCGACCGCGCGGAGACCAGGACCGTCGCACCGACATACGGCGGCACGTATGTAGAAGGGGTCACCAGCAGCGCCCAGTTCCTCAATCCGGTCCTGGCCGCGACGGCGGTCGACGACGACGTCGTCCGCCTCGTCTTCAGCGGGCTGAGCCGGTACGACAGCGACGGTTCGATCCAGGGGGATCTCGCGGAGTCGTTCACGACCAGCGTGGACGGCAGAGTCTGGACATTCCAGATCCGAGATGACGCCACCTGGCACGACGGCAAACCCGTGACCGCCGATGACGTGCTGTATACGGTCTCGCTGCTGCAGGACAAGGCGTATGTCGGACCGTACAGCGACGCCTTCCGCGGTGTGAAGGTCGAGCGTGTGGTCGATCGGGTCGTTCGCTTCACCCTGCCCGACGCGTACGGCCCTTTTGCCGCGAGCACCACCGTCCCGTTGCTGCCGTCACATCTGCTCGCCAAGGTCGACTACAGCGGGCTCGCGCGGGTCGCGTTCAATCAGCATCCGGTCGGCACAGGCCCGTTCCGCGTGCTCGAGGTCGATGCGCGGCAGACCGTGCTCGGACGCAACGAGTCCTTCTATCGCACGCAGCCGGAACGCACCCGACCTTACCTGGACCGCCTCGTGCTGCGCTCGTATCCGGATACGTCCGAAGCACTGACCGCGCTCGGCCGCGGTGAGATCGACGGTGTGGGGGGTCTCTCGACCGGTGATGCGGAGCGGGCGCGCGCGCTCAAGAACGTGAACCTGTACAGCTTCGGAACGAACGACTTCACGGCGCTGTTCCTCAACCTGCGGCCGGAGAAAGCGTTGTTCCGCGATCGGGCCGTGCGCCAGGCGATCGCGACCGCGATCGATCGAGGCCGCGCGCT
>JBKPCZ010000194.1:0-3807 GCA_046727665.1 Chloroflexota bacterium | reverse complement strand
TCCCAAGCAGGCGCAGCGACGACATGTCGTGCTTCTCCGGGTACTCGGAGCCCCACTTCATGAAGGTGCGGATCGCGGTGGGAGCGCAGTACAAGATCGTGACCTTGTACTTCTCGATGATCGACCACCAGCGGTCCTTGTCCGGGAAGTCGGGCGTGCCCTCGTACATGACGCCGGTCGTTCCGTTCGCGAGCGGCGCGAACACGATGTAGCTGTGACCGGTGACCCAGCCGATGTCGGCGGCGCACCAGTACACGTCGGTGTCCTTGACGTCGAAGATCAGCTTGTGCGTCGTGGCGACGCCCGCGAGATAGCCGCCCGTCGTGTGCACGATGCCCTTCGGCTTCGCGGTGGTGCCGGAGGTGTAGAGGAGGTAGAGCATGTGCTCGCTGTCGAGTGACTCCGCGGCGCACTCCGCCGGCTGCGCGTCGACGAGGTCGTGCCACCAGACATCGCGCCCGTTCGTCCACGGCACTTGCTGCTTCGTCCGCTGGACGACGAGGACCTTCTCGATCGTCTTCGCCTGCGCCACCGCGTCGTCGGCGTTCTTCTTGAGCGGCACGATGCTGCCCTTGCGGTACCCGCCGTCGGCTGTGACGAGGACCTTCGCCTCGGAGTCGACGATGCGTCCCGCGAGGGCTTCGGCCGAGAAGCCGCCGAAGACGACCGTGAACGGTGCGCCGATGCGCGCGCACGCGAGCATCGCGGCCGGGAGCTCGGGGATCATCGGCATGTAGATCGCGACGCGGTCGCCCTTGCGCACGCCGAGCCGCTTCAGCGCGTTCGCGCACCGGCAGGTCATGTCGAGCAGGTCGCTGTAGGTGATGGTCCGGGCTTCCCCCGGCTCGCCTTCCCAGTGATACGCGACCTTCGTCCCGCGGCCGGCCTTCACGTGGCGATCGAGGCAGTTCTCGGAGATGTTCAGCTCGCCCCCGAGGAACCACTTCGCGTACGGCGCTTCCCACTCGAGCACTTTGTCGAACGGCTTGCGCCACAGCAGGTCCTTCGCGTTCTCAGCCCAGAAGCCCTCGAGGTCGCGCTCCGCACGCTCGTAGATGGTCGCGTCCTTGGCGTTCGCTTGGGCGGAGAAGTCGCGGGGCGGCGGGAAGGTGCGGTCCTCCTCGGCGAACGTTTCGAGCGCCGTGGTGCTCCTGGTGCCGCTCGCCATCGCTTCACCCCCCGCGTGGTCTGGGTGCCCGAGTATGCGGCTAGATCGCGCTGGACGTCCCTTGCTCGAGAGCCCGGAGGTGGGCGATGTAGTGATTCGGCACCGTCAGGAGCCAGCCGAAACAGTTGAGGTCCCCGTAGTAAGGGTGTCGAGCCGCCGCGGCAATGTCCGGCTCTGCCGGAAAGTCGGAACGCAGCTGGAGCCAGGCGCGGGCAGCCTTCTCGGCGAGCGTGGAGATGCCCGCCCGGCTCACGGCCGACGCAGCAGGTCGGGGCTGCCCGGTAGAGCCCGGTCCTTGTCCCTGCGCGAGACGAAGGGCGATGAGTGTGACGCCACGGTCGATGAGGAGAAGGTGGACCGCGATCTGACCGAAGCCCCACTGGTCGCCCGATCCGGAGACGAGGTCGGCATCGCTCGCTTGTTCGACCAGCGCGAGGAGTCTGGCTCGATGGGACCCCGTCCCGTCGGCCACGAGGCGGATAGTCTCACTGACCCACGCCGGACGGTCGGGCGGGTCATCAGTTACGGTGAGCGTCACCGCAGCGAATATTGCGCCAAACCCCGGCTCCCTCGCGTTCGCTCATGTGTGAGAATGCGGCGCGACTTGGCCGGAAGGCCGCACTGGAGGACGAAGTGGCGGGGATCTCAAAGTCGGAAACACTGAATCGGCTCTCGGAGAAGACCGGGCTGACCAAGAAGCAGGTGGGCACCGTTCTCGACGAGCTCGCGGCGCTCTCGTACAAGGAAGCCAGGAACGGCTTCACCTTCCCTGGCGTCGGGAAGCTCGTGATCGTGGACCGCAAGGCCCGCCTCGGCCGCAACCCGGCCACCGGCGAGACGATCCAGATCCCGGCGAAGCGCGTGCTCAAGTTCCGCATCGCCAAGCAGGCGAAGGACTCGACCCTCGCAAAGCGCACCAAGTAGCCCGCACCGCACTTTTCTGCGCGAGGTCCTTCATCGAGCGCGAGGTCCTTCATCGCGCGCTCGGTGAAGGACCTCGCATTCCACCAGTGCCGGAGCTCAACAGGACCTCAATGATCTGAGCCCGCTGCCGTTCTTGGCATCTGCTACATTCAGAACGTTCAGTTGAAACAGAACAAGAGGCTCACGGCAGCCCAGCACGACTTCATCGACCACATGGGCCAGCAGATGGTCGGCTGGAACCTACCACGGACGACCGGCCGAGTTTGGGCGTACCTACTGATGCGCGGAGCGCCGGCGCTGCTGGACGAGATCGCCACCGACCTCGATGTCGCCAAGAGCGGCGCCAGCGTCGGAGCGCGCCAGCTCGTCGGCTTCGGCCTGGCACGCAGCACCGGCCAGCGTGGGAGCCGGCGCGTTCTCTTCAGCGCGATCGACAGCCTGGACGCGATGTTCGCGGCGCGAAGCGCGAGCGCGCGCGCTCTGATGAGACTCCTCCACGAGGGCGCACGCGCAGCGTCGACGTCGGCGACCCGCGCGAAGCTCACCGATATGGCTTCGGGCATCGAGGACATCCTCGAGCGAGAGGGCGCGGCGCTCGCGGCGCGTCGCAGGAAGGGGAAGTCGGCATGACGGAAGCGATCGAAACACAGGGGCTCACCAAGGACTACGGCAACGGGCGCGGCATCTTCGATCTCGATCTCGAGGTCAAGGATGGCGAGGTCTTCGGGTTCCTCGGACCGAACGGTGCCGGAAAGACAACGACGATCCGGCAGTTGATGGGCCTGATCCATCCGACCCGCGGGTCGGCTCGCATCTTCGGACTCGACTGCGACCGCGACTCCGTCGCGGTCAAACGAAAGGTCGGCTACTGCCCGGGAGAGCTCCCCCAGTTCGGCGGTTGGCGTGGCTCCGACATCGTCTCGTATGTCGCGGGGCTGCGCGGCGACGTCAAGGACGAGTCGATCAAGGCGCTCGCCGCGCGGCTCGACCTCGATCTCGGGCGGAAGTACCGGGAGTATTCGCATGGCAACAAGCAGAAGCTCGCGCTCGTACTCGCGTTCATGCACAAGCCGTTGCTCGTGATCCTCGACGAGCCGACGACCGGCCTCGACCCTCTGGTCCAGCAGGAGTTCTACGCGATCGTGCGGGACACGCGAGCCGCGGGATCGACGATCTTCGTCTCGTCACATGTTCTGTCGGAGGTCGAGCACATCTGCGACCGGGTCGCGATCGTCCGCGAAGGTCGCCTCGCGACCGTCAGCAAGCTGGACGATCTCGTCGGCATGCGCGCGTTCCACATCGAGATCCAGTTCGCCGATGGCGTGCCGGCCGATCAGCTCAGGACCGTCCAGGGTCTCGAACAGCTGCGGGTGGAGGATGACCGCGCCAGCGGCATCCTGCGAGGCAGCTTCGAGCCGCTCATGTCCGCGCTCTCCGGACGTCAGGTCATCGGCTTCACCAGCCGCGAGCCGAGCCTCGAAGAGATCTTCCTGACCTACTACTACGACCCGGCGCAGCCGGGCGGAGCAGGACGGTGACGCGCAGCGTCACCACCTACGAGCCGGCGAAGCCATGACCCTCCTTCGGATCGCCCTGAGACAACAGCGCACCGGCCTCATCGCGATGACGGTCATGGGCGTGACCGCAGGGGTGCTCAACGCGCTCGGCTTCGTTCAGGTCGCGGGGACGTCACCGGCCGAGCGGCTCGCGTTCGC
>JBKPCZ010000193.1:0-10564 GCA_046727665.1 Chloroflexota bacterium | reverse complement strand
CTAGCACTTCTGCGACCACAGGCGGTATTCGTTGATCAGCGGTGGTCCCTCCTCGGGTGCGCGGACGACGAGCTCGATGTAGATGAGCTCGAACGTGTCGAGCGGCATCTGCCCCGGCCGCAGATGGAGGTTGCGCACGCGACAGAAGTAGCGCGCGTACTCAAGACGATAGTCCCCGTAGCCCGCGTTTGCGATGCGCTCGTGCACCTTGTCCCAGCGTGTGTAGAGCGGGTCACTGTATCGCTCGCTCTGGTCGTCGGCCGGACCGCCGGTGTACAGATCGAACGTCGTGCCGTCGGTCAGGCGCGCCGGCCCGCGCAGCCATCCGTCGGTGCGCGCCGGGTCGGGCGAGAACATGTCCCAGCGCTGATCGAGGGACAGGAACCGCACCAGGCTCGCGGCGTCGCCGCTCGGGCGAAGCGGCTCGAGCGCGCGCGGCACCGCGGTGGAGAACACGAACAGCGCGAAGGCGAGCAGGGCGACGGCAGCGAGGCCGCGGCGCGGACCGCTCTGTCGCGCCGCGCCGCTCGCGGGCGGCGGGAGACGCTCAACCGCGAACGTGACGACGCCCTTCCCCCACGAGAGCAGCGCCGTGGGTAGGCGGTCCCGCAGTGCGCGTGCGCTCGCATCGACGAACGCGCGAACGCGCGCCGGCGGCAGGAACAGCACCAGGGCCGACAGCATGATCACCGGGAAGTTGCCCACGTTCATCAACACGAGGATCCCGAGGTGAAGTCCGGCGGCGACGACGACGGCCACGATCCGCGTCACGCGCGACGGGATCATCGCCAGCGGCAGGAATGCGAGCTCGATCGCCAGCGTCGACCAGCTGATGAGCTTCACGAGCACAGGCTGGAGCGCGACCGCGCGGGCCCACGAGCGTCCGAATGTGTGCTCGAGCTGGAGGGCGTAGTACGCGGCGGTGCCGTCGACCCACAGCGCGCCGGAGAGCTTCTCGATGCCGGTCGCGAGGTAGATCCAAGCGACCTGCAGCTCGAGGATCCTGACCGGGAGCGCCCAGCCCCGTCCGCTCGCCGGCCGCGCGCGGCGGAGCGCATCGATCGAGTAGAGCTCGCCGGCGTTGGTGAACATCAGCCACAGCGGCATGAAACGGAAGACGAGGTCGCTGCCGTCAAGGATCAGCGGGTCGCGCCACTGGAAGCTCACGAGGAGGACGAACGCCAGCAGGCAGGCGGTCCGCGTTCGCCATCCGGCCGCGAGCGCCACCGCCACCAGGCACGAGAAGGCCCAGACCGCCGCGACCTGCCACCACTCGCCGACCAGGCCGAGGAGCGACGCCCGCTCGGGATAGAGCGCCAGGAGCTGCCGCCGGGGGAAGATGCCGTCGTCGGTGAAGAACGGGGTCAGATTCGGATAGAGCTGCCAGAACCAGTTGAAGAGCTGAACGCCGTAGAGGATCCGGAAGAGAGCCACGGGCGCGAGGTCGGCCTCCCCCAGCCAGAACGACCTGATCTTGGTCACGCCGGTGAGTCTGCCGGAGCGCTCAGGCGCGTCGTTGTCTGATCGCAACAAAGCCGCCCATAACATCATCTTGCCTACCCTTACTGACCGGTAGGTAGAATCCCAGCGATGGCGCAGTCGAAGCGTCGGCCGGCCGGCTCCACGCGGGAGCGGGTGCTACGGGCGGCCGACCGGTTGTGGGGCGAGCGCGGCGTGCGCGGCGCGTCGATCGATGACATCGCCCGCGAGGCAGCCGTCACGAAACCGACGGTCTACTACTACTTCGCCGACAAGAGCGCGCTCTTCACCGCCGTGGTGTGCAGCGTCCTCGAGGAGCACGGCGGCGCACTGAAGACCGCCGCGCGGCGCGGCGGCCGCTCGCGCGAGCGTCTCGTCTCGGCTCTCGCCTACCTCATCGGCGCGCGCTGCAGCGGCCCACGGCTGCTGCGCGACGGCGGGGTCACGCTCACCGTCGACCAGAACAGCCAAGCTCGCAGCGCGTTCTTCCGTCACTTCTTCGCGCCGCTGCAGCAGATCCTGGATGACGGCGTCGAGGCTGGCGAGCTACGACAGATGGACACCGCGTTCGCCGCGCAGGCGCTGCTCAACCTCCTGGACCCGTGGACCGGACGCGATCCGCTCCCCGGTGGCCGCGAGCCGCAGGAGCTCGCGACCGACATCGTCGGGCTCATCGTCGACGGCATCGGTGTCTAGTCGGCGCGTCTACGAATAGCGGACGTGGCCTCTTTGGGCTCGTCCTTACCTACCGGTAGGTATAGGGGCGGAGGCGCCGGAGCGCACCCAGTCTCGGATGCGCTCGACGGCAAGACTCAGGTTCTCGAGCGAGTTCGCGTACGACAGGCGCAGATGTCCTTCGCCGACCGGGCCGAAGGCCGTGCCGGCGAGGGTCGCGACGCCAGCTTCGTTCAGGATCCGATTCGCGACCGTCGCCGCGTCGCCGAGCCCGAGACCGGTGATGTTCGGGAAGACATAGAACGCGCCGTGCGGCAGGCGACAGGTGATGCCTTCGATCCGGTTCAGTCCGGCGACGATCGCATCGCGGCGTCGGCGGAACTCCGCGAGCATCGTGTCGACCTCGGCGGGCCGCTGTGAGATGGCGACGACGCCGGCGCGCTGGGTGAACGTTGCCGTGCAGGACACGGAGTTCGTCACGAGCTTCGCGACCGGATCGACGAGCGGCTTCGGGAACGCGCCGTAACCCAGGCGCCAGCCGGTCATCGCGAAGGTCTTGCTGAAGCCATCGAGGAGGATCGTGCGCTCCGCCATCCCGTCCTCGGCGACGATCGAGCGATGCTCCCCCTCGTAGATGATCTCCGCGTAGATCTCATCGGACAGCACCCAGAGGTCGCGCTCCCGCGCGATCTTCGCGATCTCGCGGATCGCTTCCGGCGAGAGGACCCCACCCGTCGGGTTGTGCGGGCTGTTCAGGATGAGCAGCTTGGTGCGCGGCGTGATGAGGCGACGCAGCTCGTCGAGATCGGGGACGTAGTCGTTCTCCTCGCGCAGCGGGAGCGGGACGCCCGTCGCGCCTGCGAACGAGATCATCGAGGCGTAGATCGGGAAGCCGGGGTCGGGGTAGATGGCCTCATCGCCGGACTCGAGGAGCGCGAGGATCGCGTAGAACATGATCGGCTTCGCGCCCGGCGTGACGATGACCTGGCCGGGCTCGACCGCGAGGCCCCGCGCGCGGTTCAGGTAGTTCGCGACCGCCTCACGGAGCTCGGGGATGCCGGCGGAGGGCGTGTAGTGCGTCTCGCCGCGCTCGATCGACGCGACGCCGGCGGCGACCACCGACCGCGGCGAGTCGAAGTCGGGCTCGCCGATCTCGAGGTGGACGATGTTCCGGCCCTGGGCCTCGAGGGCGCGCGCACGCGCGAGGACCTCGAATGCCGTCTCCGTGCCGAGCCGCCCCATCCGGCGCGCGAGCGGGCGCATCGCGGCGAGTTTAGACCTTGCCCTCGACGCAGGCGCAGCCCTCGGGTCCGACGAGCGCGGCATGTCGCGTCCCGGCGGGCAGCACCATGCGATCGCCCGGCCGTAGCGTCAGCGCGCGTCCGTCACCGAGGATGAAGTCGATCGACCCCTGCGTGCAGTACAGCAGCTTGTGGTAGGCGTGGGCGTGCTGCTCGTAGCGATCCCCTGGCCCGTTCGACCATCCGTACACGTCGCGCGCCTCGGCGCGAAGCTGCTTCTCGATCTCTCTCGCGTCCGGTGCGGCGCCGCGATGCCGGTCGACCTCGATGTCCATGGCGCTGACGCTACTTCCTCACGCGGCCGGCGATGACCTTCGACACATCAGACCAGCTCGCGGAATTCGCGCAGCGCGTCGAGATGGTCCTCGACCGTCCGGTAGCCGGCGCCCATCGTCGTCATCTCGACGCTGGTCATCCCCATCGCGCGGAACGCCTCCATGTCGCGCTTCCACTCGTCCGTGCCGCCACGGACCGCGATCCGTCCCTCGACCGGGACCTTCTCCGGATCGCGGCCCGCCTCGCGCACGAATCTCCGGAACATTTCCATGCCGGCGCGGCCGTCGTCATTCGGCGGCAGGTGCGTGAACCATCCGTCGGCGATGCGCGCGATCCGGCGCAGCGCCGGCTCGACCACGCTCCGCGAGCGACGATCCCATCCACCGCCCATCCACACCGGTATGGGCCGCTGCAGCGGAAGCGGGTTGATCCCGGCGCGATCGATGCGATGCGAGCGACCGCTGAAGTCGACGACCTCCTGGGTCCACAGCGCGCGCATCACGGCGATCTGTTCCTCGATCCGCCTGCCGCGGTCGGTGAAACGGAGCCCCAGCGCCTCGTACTCCACCTCGTTCCAGCCGATACCGACGCCGAGGACGAGCCGGCCGCGCGAAAGCACGTCCACCTCCGCCGCCTGCTTCGCGACGAGCGCCGTCTGCCGCTGCGGGAGCACGATGACGGCGGTGGCAAGCCGCAAGCGGGTGGTGATCGCCGCGAGATAGCCGTACAGGACGAACGGCTCGTGGAACATCGAACGGTGGTCATACGGACCGGTCCAGCCGCCGGGCCGTTCGGGATGCGCGCCGAGGATGTGGTCGAAGATCACGATGTGGTCGTAGCCGAGCTCTTCGACCGTTCGCGCGTACTTCGCGATCGTGTCGGGATCGGTGCCGATCTCGAGCTGCGGAAAGACGGCGCCGACCTCCATCCGCGCCTCAGGGTTTCGTGATGCTGACGGGCACCCCGATGCCGCTCACGCGCACCAGCGATCCACCCGCGAGCGGCCGACCGTAGAGGCCGCCGCTGGTCGCGACATAGAACCAGGCGCCATCGGGCGACCATCCCGCGAAGCGGCCGTCGACCTCAGCGACGACCGCGCCATTCGTCGCGTCGCGCACGGTCGCAAGGGGCTTCGCCTCGCTCGGCGTGCCGGGGATGCCCTGTCCGCCGAGCGTGTTCGTGTAACCGATGACCGGGCGCGCCGGTGACCACGCCTCGTCGGCGATCCGATCGCCGAGGACGTATTGCGTCGGGGCGCCGTCGGACGCGCGCACGATGACGAGGAACGGTGTCGCCGTCGTGCCCAGGAACGCGACGCGCGCCGTGACGAAGGTGCCGTCCGCGGCGGCGGTGATGTTGCTCACCGAAGTGATGCCTCTTGGCGTAGCCGGCGATTGCGCGCGCGCATCGCCCACGATGCGCGCGACGGTGGTGACCGTCCGTTTCTGCGTCCCGTTCCACAGCTCGATCGCCTGCTCGTCACGCGCGCGGTCATTCGCGCGGATCGTCCCGTTCGTGAGCACGAACATCCCCGGTCCTGCCCATGCGACCTCGCGGCCCGAGATCGACTGACCGAGCACGCCCTCGAGGCTCACCACGCGCACGGTGAGCTCGCTCTGCAGGAGCGATGGATCCTGCGGGGACGCGGGCAGCGCGACCGCCGCGATGAGCGAGCCGTCCGGCGACCACGCGACCGCGGCTGCGACCGAAGAGAGCGCGGTCAGGCGCGTCACCTTTCCGGTGCGGTCGATCGTGACCGGGATCAGCTGGAGCGCCGACGCTCCCGTACCGAGGCTCTCGACGGTGAGGATGCGGTCTCCCGCGGGCGACCATCGCGGCAGCGGGATAGTGAAGCGGCGCTGGGTCTGCGCGTTGCTCGCGCCGGTGCGCAGGATCGACGCGACGCCGTCGGCGCCCATCGTCCAGATGTTGCCGCCGAGCGAGAAGGCGTAGCGCACCGCGGGCGCGTCCGGACGCGGCGCCACCGCGGCTCTCGCGAGCGGCACGCTGCGCGGGAACCACACGTCGCCGGAATCGATGGAGCCGAGGAGCAGGACCGCGCTCGGCGCGAGGCCGGCGGGCGTGATGTCGACGCGCATGATGGTCGTGCCGGCGAAGCCGATCGCGTAGCGCTTGTCGGGCGAGACCGCGATGCGCTCGATGAGGCCGGCGTTCGACGGCAGCAGGATCGGGATCGACCCGATGACGAGCTGCGCGGGGTTCGTGCCGCGGTGATACAGGTATCCGCCCGGCCAGGTGCCGTCGAGGCGCAGGCTGTCCTGGTCTGGTGGCGTGCTTTCGCGCCGGACGTCGGTCCCGTCCGCGGTCATGCTCCAGACATTCGCGGAAGCCGCGAACACGAACGTCTCCGATGCGCCGGCGAACTGCGTCACGCGTCCGGCCAGGAAGTGGATGCGGCCGTCGCTGCCGATGACGGGCGAGGACGCCTGCAGGCCGGTGAGCGGCCGGAACTGATTCGTGCCCGTGGCGCGGACGGCCGAGATGACACCGCCGGTCGTCTGCACGAGGAGCTCTTCCTCATCGAGCCAATCGGCGGCGATCGCGTCCTCGACCGTCGTGATGCGCGTCCACGTGCCGTTGTTCGCGGCGACGTAGACGTCGCTCTGGCTTCCGGTCTGCCGCTGTACGGTCGCCGCGATGCGCGCGCCGCTCGGTGAGAACCGGTGATCGACGATCCGGTAGCCGTCGGAGCGCAGTTCGGGGGCCAGCGCATATGACGTCGTCGCGCCGTCGACGCGTACCACGACGAGGCGTGTAAAGCCTTCGACGTACGCGACCTGGTTACCGTCGACCGACCACTTCGTCTTCGTGATCGAGCTCGGCGTGTCCGTCTTCGCGACGGAGCGGCGGCGCGAGTTGTCGGCATTCGCGAGCCAGAGCTGATGATCGCCGCCGGGCTCCGCCCGCCAGTACGCGAGCCGTCCGGCGGCCGAGAGGTCCGTGACGGCCTGTCGTGACGCGGTCGCGGCCGCCGATGGAGAAGCGGAAGCGACGGCTCCGGGGGCCGAGGGAGTCCCGGCCGTGGAGATCACGATGGCGGCGACGGAACCGACAACGACCACCGCGGCGACCAGGGCATACGGCAGGAGCCCGCGCAGTTGCCGCACGTCCTGAATAATCCTCCTTATGCCCGATCCGTTGGAAGCCGCCAAGACGTTCATGGACGCGCTCGAGGCGCGCGACCCCGAGCGTGCCGCTGCGGTCTGTGCAGAAAACGTGCAGATCGAGCTGCCCGGCGGTGACCCTCAGCTCGAGGGCCGCGACGGTGCACGACGCCTCGTCCGCATCGCGCCGCCGTTCATCCGGCGCGTCCGCGAGCAGCAGATCGACGGGACGACCGTGATCCTGCGCGGGCTCACCCGCGCGCCGGGGCACTTCGCGAACTACACGACCTGGACCTTCGAGACGGACGGCCAGCTCATCACCCACGTCACGTTCGCGTGGAAGCCTGCCAACTAGCCCTCTTCATTTCTCCACGTATCTGAAACTGCGCGGTGTCTTGGCGAGTCCGAACTCCGCCAGCGGTCGTGCCTTCCGGTAGCGGCGCGGCTTCGTGACGGGCAGCGTCCAGCCCTTGGCGGTGCGGCCCTCCCGCTCGCCGAGCACGCACTCGCCGACGACCGTTCCCGTTCCGACCACCGCGAGATAGGCGCGCGCGGGTAGCCGTGTCGGCGGCAGCGCACGGTGATCGGCGGTGCGCTTTCCGTCGAGCAGCGCGTCAGCGTTCTCCCGGGATACGGCTAGGACGATCGCGTCCATTCGATGCCTCCCGACCATTCGTCAGGAGCGACATCGGCGTGGCCTTGCGCGGTGTCTACCGTGAGGTCGCGGCGACGACCCGCTCGAGCGCGGTGGTCATGACCTCGACTTCGCGATCGGTCAGGTGGTCGGCGAAGTTGCGCGCGATGGAGCGAAAGTGCTCCGGCGCTGACCGCCGGAGGACGCGCCGGCCCTGCGGCGTCATGACGATGAGCTGTCCCCGCGCGTCGGCCGGGCACGGACGCCGCTCGATGAGGCGCTGCCCCTCGAGTCGGTCGATGGCACGCGTGAGACCGCTCTTCGTGAGCGCCGACCGCTCCGCCAGGTCGGTCGGCCGGATCCCTTCCGGCGGACCCTCGTTCAGCGACGCGAGGATGTGATGCTCCGAGAACAACAGCCGCCCGGTCGCCTCGGCGTCCCGGTCCATCGCCCGCGTCATCGCGAGCCCGGCGCGCATGAATGCCAGCCACGCCCGCAGCTCTCGCGGGGCGAGCTTCCGCTTGGCGCGAACGCGTGGAATAGATTGTGTAGTCAACAAGTTGATTGTAGCAGCAACTATCGGCCCCTCATGGAGCGGCCAAGGAAGAGGCACACACACATGGTCTGGTACATCGACCCACATCACACGCAGGCGACGTTCTCCGTCAAACACATGATGGTCAGCACGGTCCGCGGCCGGCTCGGTAAGCTCCGGGGCGAGATCGACATCGATCCGGAGAACCCGCATCGCGCCAGCTTCGAGATCGGGGCTGACGTGACCGCGATCGACACCGGCGACGCGCGCCGCGACGGACACCTCCGTTCGGCCGACTTCTTCGACGCCGAGAAGTACCCGGAGATCGTGTTCAAGAGCGCGGCGGTCTTCCCGAAGGGAGACAACCAGTACGCCGTGAGCGGCGACCTCACGATCCGCGACGTCACCCGCCCGGTCACCTTCGACGTCGAGCTGGAGGGCGTCGGTGTTGACGGCAAGGGCGGCCGGCACCTGGGCGCCTCCGCAACGATCACGATCGACCGGAAGGACTTCGGCCTGGTGTGGAACCAGCCGGTCCAGAACGGCGTGCTCGTCGGCGACAAGGTCAAGGTCGACGTCGGCTTGGAGGCCCTCGACGCTGCCACCGCGAAAACGATGGGTCTCGCCGCCTGACGTCCGACGCTGTCGTCGCCCGACGCTCTCCTAGTGATGGCTGCGTAATTTCGCGACCATCCGCGCGACCTCGCCGGGAGCGATCCCGGCGAGGAACGCGCGTGTCTGCATCAGGAACCTCGGCTCGTGTTTGGCGCGCTCCGCGTCGTCCGGCGCAGGCGCGCTCGCCACGCCCTCGATCGGCCAGGAGGGCCCAAGCACCAGGCGGAACGTCTCGACCGAGCGCTCGAGATGGAACGGCGACGTGACGATGTACAGCGGCCGCGGTGAGATCGCGCCCAGGTAGCGCTCGGCGACGTAGACCGCGTTGCCGATCGTGTCGCGGGACTGGTCTTCAAGGAAGATCCGCTCGCGCTCGATCCCGCGGGCAACGATGAGCTCGGCCATCGATGCCGCTTCGCTGCGCCTTGGCTTGCGGCCGACACCGTGGCTCCCCGAGCAGATGATCGCGGCGTCGGCGTGTTGGCGCGCCAGCTCCGCCGCCGCGGCGCCGCGCGCCAGCGTCGCGGGCGCGGGAGTCCCGTCCGGAAGCATCCCACCGCCGAGCACCACGATGATCTCGGGATGCGCTGCGACCGAGATGGTCTCGGCGGTCACGCGCCCAGGTCGGCGATCGCGACCGGCCGTCTCGCCTCCGCCGACCGGTAGGCAGCGAGCGCGACCTCGAGCGCGCGCAGGCCATCCTCGCCGTCGATCGGGACCGGACGGCCCGCGAGGATCGCATCCACGAAGCCGGCGACCATCCGCGCGGTGAGATCGTCGCCCCAGCCGACCAGTCGCGCGCGGCCGGTCACATCGTCGTAGTGGGTCAGGGCCTGCCGGAAGACGTCGATGTCGACGGTCGCCTGCTCGCCCACGACGTGCAGCGTCACTCCGCCCCAGGTCGGGAACGTCTGCGGGCGCGACCAGCTGCAGTCGATCGACGCGAACGCGCCACCTGCGAGCTCGCAGGTCAGCACGCCGCAGTCCTCGACGTCGAGTCCGTAGATGAACGAGCCGAGCTCGGCCTGCACGCGCACGAAGTCATCGCCCAGGAGCCAGCGGATCGCGTCGGCCGCGTGAACGGTGTGGTCCATGACCGCGCCGCCACCCGCGCGCTTCTTGTCACCGAACCAGCGTCCCGGGTACTGACCGGGATTCGTCGCGCGCACCGCGCGGACGCGGCCGAGCACGCCACTCGCGATCGCGTCCTTGAGAGCGATGACGGCCATGCTGCTCCGCACCGGGAACGCGGTGCCGAGCTGCACGCCAGCGCGGCGGCAGGCCTCGATCATCGCGCGACCGTCGGCAAGCGTCGTCGCGAGCGGCTTCTCGCTGAGGACGTGGACGCCCTTCGCCGCGGCGGCCTCGGTGTAGCGGCGATGGTCGGCGTTGGTGGATGCGATGACAACGGCCTCGCTCGCCGAAAGGAGGCCGTCGAGTGTCTCGTGCCACCTGGCTCCGTGCTCGCGCGCCGCGGTGTCGCCGCGCGCCGGATCGTCGTCGTAGACACCCGTGAACTCGACCTGATCGAGCGCGCGCAGCGTCTGCGCGAGCCCGGGCGCGTGCACGTGCGCGAACGAGACCAGTCCGACGCGCAACCGGCGGCTCACGCCGGCGCCTTCCACTCGACGACCGCGCCGCTGTCGGCCGACTCGATCACCGCGAGGCCGAGCGCCAGCGAGCGCAGCCCCTCGTGCCCATCGACGAGCGGGCGCTCGCCCCGGCCGATGCGCGCGAGGACGTCGCGGAGCTGCCGCCGATACGGCGATTCCACCAGCGTCGGTGTCGCCATCATCGCCGGTGCCGCCGGTCCGGCCGGCGACTGCACCACGAGCGGCGACGCCGCGCGGCTGTCGTGGACGAGCATCCCGCGATCGCCGCGCAGCTCGAAGCCGGTGCGGAACCCGGAGTGCTCGGCCCAGCT
>JBKPCZ010000192.1:0-3212 GCA_046727665.1 Chloroflexota bacterium | reverse complement strand
GGGCGGTGTTGACGATGTACGCGCCGCGCTTCATCTTGGCGATGAGGGCGTCGTCGAAGAGGTGCTCGGTCTCAGGATGGAGGGGCGCGTTGATCGTGACCACGTCGCAGACACGCACCATCGACTCGGCGTCCGGGTGGTAAGTCACGCCAAGCTCGCGCTCGACCTCCTCCGAGAGTCGGTGTCGATCGGTGTAGTGCAGTCCCACCGCAAACGGCTGCAGCCGCCTGAGTACAGCGGAACCGATCCGGCCGGCAGCGACTGTCCCGACTTGCATGCCTTCGAGGTCGTATGACCTGGCGACGCAGTCGGCGATGTTCCATCCGCCCTTGACGACCCACTGATACGACGGGATGTAGTTGCGCACCAGCGACAGGATCATCATCACCACATGCTCAGACACGCTGACGCTGTTGGAATAGGTGATCTCGGCGACGGTAATCCCACGCTCGATCGCCGCTTCCAGATCGACGTGGTCGGAGCCGATCCCCGCCGTGACAGCCAGCTTCAGCCCCGGCGCCTTCGCGATCCTCTCAGCCGTCAGGTAGGCAGGCCAGAACGGCTGGGAGATGACGATCGCAGCCTCCGGGAGCTCTCGCTCGAAGACCGAGTCCGGCCCGTCTTTATCCGAAGTGACAACAAACGTATGGCCGCGGTCCTCGAGGAACGGCCGCAGCCCGAGCTCCCCGGAAACGCTGCCCAGAAGCTCACCCGGCTCGAAGTCGATCCGCTCGGGGCTCGGCGTGGTCTGACCGTCGTAGTAGCGCTCGATCCTGGGAATCGCGTCTCGGGCGTATGACCTCGGATACCCGTCAACAGGATCGTCGTACAGGACACAGAGAACCTTTGCCACCTCTGCCTCACCTTCCGCGCCTGCGCCCTGGCATGGCCCTGCCGATTCTAGACCCCTCCCTGAGCGCAGTTCGCGAGGTTGGACGACGCGCGAGGCCTCGTGGGGGGCCAAATGGGTCGGCGCGAATGCGCGTCGCTCATGCACTCGGACCGGGTTATGAGCGGCAACGACTGGCGGTCCCGTACCCTCTTGGAGGCGTGCCCTGGTTCAGGAAGCCCGGCTTCAAGCTCGTCGCCGTGAAGGACGTGCGCCGCCTGACCGGTCTCGAGCTGTCGGAGCTTCTCAGCCGGCAGAAAATACAGCGGCTGACGCGGATCGACGATAGCGGTGCCCGAGAAGAGTTCGTACGCGTTCCCGTCGAACTCCTGATCGAAGAGCCGGCGGACTGAGCAGGTTTTTTCGCGTCACGCTCGACTGCTGGCTCAGCGGGGCGGGTGGCGGACGAGTTCGCCCTCCGTGACGGGCTCGTCGACGACGGGCTCGCTCTCGACGAGGCTCACAGCCTCCCTAGGATCGCTCGGCGGCTTTGTCGGTCGCATGTCGAAAGTCGGTCGAACCTTGCGGAATGAGCGATCGAATGCTCCACAGAGGAACCGTTGAACGACCCGCTGTGAAAGCGCGGTCCATCCAGACGGGGGCCCTACCCCTTTCATCCGCCGCATACTGGCGGCGTGCCCGAGCACCCGCTCGCTGCGGCCGCTGCGCTCGCCGGCGTCTCCGACCCGCGCGTGCTCGATGCGGTGGCCTCGGTTCCACGGGCCGACTTCGTCCCGCCCGAGCTCGCCGCATACGCGGAACGCGACACGCCGCTCCCGATTCCCCACGAGCAGGTGACGACACAGCCCTCGCTTGTCGCGGCCATGGTCGAGGCGCTCGCCCTCACGGGCTGCGAGCGCGTACTGGAGATCGGAACCGGCTGCGGCTGGCAGAGCGCACTCCTCGCCCGACTCGCCGCCCAGGTCTGGAGCATCGAGCGATGGGAGGACCTCGCAGTGAGAGCGCGGATACACCTCGTGCGCTCCGGTGCGGCCAACGTCGAGGTGCTCGTTGGGGACGGCAGTGGGGGGTGCCGGAACACGCGCCGTACGACGCGATCCTCGTCTCCGCGGCCTTCCCGCGCGTGCCGCCGGCGCTCGTCGCCCAACTCGCCGAGGACGGACGCCTCGTCCAGCCGCTCGGCCGCGGCGGCGACGAGGAGGTCGTCTTGTTCCGGAAGCGGGACGGCGTCCTCCACCGCGTCAGGACGGTCGCGGGCGCGCGGTTTGTCCCCCTGGTCGGCCAGCACGGATTCGCGGCGTGAAGCTCGCGCTCGCCGGCGATGTGATGCTCGGCCGCGGTGTCGCCGAGCGGCTCGCGTCCGGATCGCCGGAGTCGCTTTTCGCCCCCGAAGTGGTCGCGGCGGTGGGCGAAGCCGACCTGTGCCTCCTCAACCTCGAGTGCTGCATCTCCGAGCGAGGCGCGCCGGTGCCGGGAAGGGTTTTTCACTTCCGTGCGCCGGTCGCCGCTGCGGAAAACGCTCGCCCACCTGGGCGTCGACTGCGTCACGCTCGCGAACAACCACGCGCTCGACTTCGGGCCCGACGCGCTCCTCGATACGTTCGTACACCTTGCCTCGGGCGGGATCGCCTGGGTGGGAGCAGGTCCGGACGTCGCCTCGGCGCGCGCACCGGTCGTGCTGGAAGCCGGCGGCTTCCGGCTCGGCGTCCTCGCCCTCGCGGATCATCCGAGCGACTATGCGGCTTGCGCGACGCGGCCCGGCGTCGCGTACGCGAATCTGGCTAGCGGAGGAGTGCCGGACTGGGTTGTGGAGAAGATCGCGGCACTGGACGCGGACGCGATCCTCGTGACGGCACACTGGGGATGGAACATGGCCCCCGAGCCGATGGCCCACGTTCGGGCGGCGGCGCGCGCGTTGGTCGCTGCCGACATTCACGCTGATCGCCGGGCACTCCGCGCATCTCTTCCACGGCGTCGCCTCGCGCGTCCTGTACGACCTGGGAGACTTCCTCGACGATTACCGGGTCGACTGGAAGCTGCGCAACGACCTCGGCCTGCTCTTTCTCGTCGATCTGGCCGGCAGCCGTGTCGAGGCGATCCCGCTGAAGCTCGAGTTCGCGCACACGCGGTTTGCCGACGGCGACGACGCGGCCTGGATCCGGCGTCGGTTCGCCCATGCCTGCGCGGCCTTCGGGACGGCCGTAACGGAGGAGGACGGCCGCCTCGTTTCCAGGTGGCGTTAGCTTGCCCTTCTGCTTCAGCGCTTCGGTCCTCGCCCCCCGCCGCCCGGCTCAGACTGAGCTTCGACGCTCGCCTCCAGCCCAGACTGAGTCGCGCCTTCAGGGTCGCTCTGGCCCTTCAC